>JACDHG010000084.1 GCA_013821195.1 Propionibacteriales bacterium | reverse complement strand
GTTCCCCACGGAGGCCGTCTACAGACCTGTCGGCAATGCCTCCCTGCGACTGATCACCTGCGGCGGCGGCTATGACGAGGTGGCCAATCGCTACCTCGACAACGTCATCGTCTGGGCCGACATGGTCGACGTCGAACGCAGCTGAGACATCGATCAGCTGGAGGAGTTGATCATCCCCGCGCCGACGGTCACGCCCGTCGCCTCGTCGAGGAGGATGAAGGACCCAGTGGTGCGGTTCTTCTCGTACGGGTCGCACAGTAGCGGGATCGTGGTGCGCAGCTGCACGCGTCCGATCTCGTTGAGCCCCAGCTCCTTGGTCTCGAGGTCGCGGTGCAGCGAGTTGACGTCGAGCCGGTACTGCACGTCCTTGACCAGTGCCCGCGCCATCCGGGTGGTGTGCTTGATGGCGAGCTTCTGCCGAGGCTGAAGCGGGGTCGTCGCCATCCAGCAGACCATGGCGTCGATGTCCTGGCTCGGGGACGGTGCGTTCTGTGGACGGCAGATCATGTCGCCCCGTGACACGTCGACGTCGTCCTCGAGCCGCACGGTCACCGACATGGGCGGGAACGCCTCCGCGAGGTCCTGGCCGAACAGGTCGATCTCGGAGATCTTCGACGTCATCCCCGACGGGAGGACGAGCACGTCGTCACCGGGCTTGAGGATGCCACCGGCAACCCGACCGGCATACCCGCGGTAGTCGTGGTACTGGTCGGACTTCGGGCGGATGACGTACTGGACCGGGAAGCGGGTGTCGACGAGGTCGCGGTCGGACGCCACGTGGATGTTCTCGAGGTGGTGCAGCAGGGACGGACCGTCGTACCAGTCCATGTGGGCGGAGCGGGTGACGACGTTGTCGCCCTTGAGCGCCGAGATGGGGACGATCGTCAGGTCAGGGATGACGAGCTTGGTCGCGAACGACGTGAACTCCTTGTGGATCTCGTCGAACCTCTCCTGCGAGTAGTCGACAAGATCCATCTTGTTGACGCACAGCACCAGGTGCGGCACCCGTAGCAATGACAAGATCACGGCGTGGCGGCGCGACTGCTCGGTGAGCCCCTGCCGGGCGTCCACGAGCACCAGCCCCAGGTCGGCCGTCGAGGCCCCGGTGACCATGTTGCGCGTGTACTGCACGTGGCCGGGTGTGTCGGCGATGATGAACTTGCGGTTGGGGGTGGCGAAGTAGCGGTAGGCGACGTCGATCGTGATGCCCTGCTCGCGCTCGGAGCGCAGACCGTCGGTGAGCAGGGCGAGGTCGGTGTAGTCGTAGCCGCGCGACAGCGAGGTCGCCTCGACGGCCTCGAGCTGGTCCTCGAAGATCGCCTTCGAGTCGAGCAGCAGCCGGCCGATCAGTGTCGACTTGCCGTCGTCGACCGAGCCTGCGGTCGCGAACCGAAGCAGGTCCATCGAAGGGGCAGGCATCAGAAGTAACCCTCTCGCTTGCGGTCTTCCATGGCGGCCTCGCTGAAGCGGTCGTCGCCACGGGTCGCACCGCGCTCTGTCAGGCGGGCGATGGAGATCTCGTCGATGATCGCTGGGATCGTGTCGGCGCCGGACTCGACGCAGCCGGTGAGCGTCAGGTCGCCGACGGTCCTGAACCGCACGGTGCGCTCCTGCGCGGTCTCGTCGCCGCGCATCGGGTTGTGCTCGCTCTCGGTGAGCAGCATCCCGTCCCGCTCGAACACTCGGCGCTGGTGCGAGAAGTAGATGCCTGGGATCTCGACCTCCTCTTGGCCGAGGTAGTGCCAGATGTCGAGCTCCGTCCAGTTCGAGAGCGGGAAGATCCGCATATGCTCACCGGCGTGGATGCGACCGTTGTAGAGCGACCACAGCTCCGGACGCTGCATCTTCGGATCCCACTGGCCGAACTCGTCGCGGTGTGAGTAGACCCGCTCCTTGGCGCGTGCCTTCTCCTCGTCGCGCCGGCCACCGCCGAAGAGGGCCGTGAAGCCACCCTCCTCGATGGCGTTGAGCAGGGTGCCGATCTGCAACCGGTTGCGGCTTGTCTTGCCGTCGTCGACGACCACTCCGCTCGCGATGGCGTCCTCGACTGAGGCGACGACCAGTCGCACGCCGAGTCGACTCACCCACGAGTCGCGGCAGGACAGCACCTCAGGGAAGTCGTAGCCGGTGTCGACCTGCAGGACGGGGAAGGGAATCTTCGCCGGGAAGAATGCCTTCTCGGCGAGGCGCATCATCACGATGGAGTCCTTGCCGCCGGAGAACATCAGCACCGGCTTCTCGAACTCCGCCGCGACCTCGCGGAAGATGTGGATCGACTCCGCCTCCAGCTCATCGAGCTGGCTGAGACGGTAGTCAGCGTGGACGGTCATAGGGTGAGACGTCTCCTCTGCCTGGGATTCCGGGCAATCCTACTCATGACCCGACGGTTCATCGGACACCCCGCCGCCCGCGCGCCGCACACCTCACCAGGTGACGCGCCGATCGGCGTACGCCGGTCACCCACCCGAACGCGTGCTCGACTGCCGGGTCGGCGGGCCGCCGGGCTTCTCCATCTCCGCGACTGTCGGCGTGCCGAACATCGTGAGCCCAGACCTGCGACGCAGCACACCCCAGACGAGTGGAACGAGGACCAGCAGCGCGATCCCGACGAGGCCGATGAGCTCGGGATACGTCTCGTCCTCACCGCTGCCAAGCGGGGCCCAACCTGCCTTGTCGAGCAGTGCGAGGCCCGAGACCGTGAGGACGATGACGATGCCGCGACGGATGAAGGATGCCGGGACCCGAGGCGCGATCTTCGCCCCGATGATGGTGCCCGGGACCGACCCGATGATCAGCGGGATCGTGATCCCCCAGTTGAGCCCGTGGGCGATGATGTTCGACACGGCGGCCGCCAGCACGAGCGGCACGGCCTGGACGAGGTCGGTGCCGACGAGCTTCACCGCGGACAAGGTGGGGTAGAGCATGAGCAGCGCGATCATGATGACGGAGCCGGAGCCGACCGACGTGATGCCGACGAGGAGACCGCCGAGCGCGCCGACGAGAACCGTGGGGAGGGGGCGGATCACCGGGTCGCTCTCGCCCGGGTGGCGACCGCCCGTCACTCGTCTCAGCTGGATGTAGAGGCGCAGCGCGTACGTGGTCGCCGCGAGGAGCAGTGCGAAACCGATGCACAGCGTGAGGAAGTTGTCGAGGTCGGCGTCAGGGCTGATCCACCCCACCAGATGCGGCCCGACGAGCGCCATCGGCACAGACCCGAGGATGAGCCAGCCCGCCAGCCGGAGGTTGGGTGAGCCTTCTCGCCAGTGGATGACGGCCCCGCCGCTCTTGTAGACGGCCGCCGCCGTCAGGTCGGCAGTCACGACGGTCGAAGCGTTGCCGACGCCGAGGAAGATCAGTGCCGGCGTCATCAGGGCGCCGCCGCCCATCCCGGTGATGCCGACGACCACGCCGACGACGAACGCGGCGATCACCGTCTTGATCTCGAGGCCGTAGTCGGTGAGGACGCCGTCGGCGAGGAGTTGCCGTCCCATCTCGTGCAGCTGCATGCGCCCTCCGTCGGCGGGGTCAGTCAGGGAGCCAGCCCTCGGTGGAGAGCGCGTCGAGTAATTCCGCCAAGCATTCTACTATAAGTCGATTAGTTGTGTCGATCTTGATGGCATTGGTAGGCGGTTCGTACGGCGACGAGATGCCAGTGAAGTCAGGGATATCCCCTGCCCGGGCTCGGGCGTAGAGGCCCTTGCGGTCGCGGCGCTCACACTCGGCAAGGGGCGTCGCGACGTGGACGAGCGCAAACCCGCCGCCGGCCCGCTCGACGAGGCGTCGGACCTCCGCGCGCGTGGACTCGAACGGCGCGATAGGGGAGCACACCGCGACGCCGCCGTGCCGCGAGACCTCGGCGGCGACGAAGCCGATGCGCACGACGTTCGTCTCGCGGTCCTCGCGACTGAAGCCGAGGCCCTTCGACAGGTGGTGCCTCACCACGTCTCCGTCGAGGGAGGTGACGGTCCGGTCACCCTGCTCGAGCACATGGTCGATGAGGGCACGAGCAAGGGTCGACTTGCCCGACCCCGACAGGCCGGTGAAGAAGATGACGACACCCTGCCGGTCCCGTGGTGGCCGGTCGCGCTCGACGAGGGACAAGATCGCGGCGGGCAGGGTGCCGTTTAGCTCGCGATCGAGGATAAGCACGTGAGAGCCGTAGGCGGCCGCCACGGAGCGGAGCAGCCAGTCGTTGGGCGAGCTCCACTGCCCGTGTGCCTCCTCCCACCCGTGGTCAGCGACCGGCACAGCGACCACCCGCGCGTCACCCAGCAGGGAGGCGCCCTGCAGGGTCGCGCGGACGAGAGCCGGCCCCGACACGCCGGACGGCATACCGTCACCGACACAGGCGAGCAGCAGCACCAGGGCTCCGACCTCGTCGGCGCGGTTCCGGATCGCGGCGAGGTCGGCACTCGTCAGCGGCCGGTGGACTGGTACGGCGAGAACCGGCCCGACGGGCTGCGACTGGTGGACCCGGGCAGGGGAGAGGCGTAGGCGCCGAAACGGACCGAACTCGTTGTGCGACAGCCGCTCGACCGCACCGACGAGCCCGACGCGTCCTTCAGCCGCAACCCACGTCCTCTCGATCGTCACGCGGGCGAGAGGAGCACCTTCGGGGTCGACAAGGTCCAGGGCGCCGACACCTCCCGCGACCTCGGCCGTCGCCGAACCGACGACCAGAGTGAGCGGCGACGTGTCACCGGCGGCGGCGGGGTCGACGAACCCGCCGGGGTTGTCGCGCAGGCAGTCGTTGAGCATGAGGTCGAGGTCGTCGATCTCGCGCTGTGTCGGTGTCCACTGGGGGATCGCCACGTGAGGGTCTGGCACGGTGGCGATTGTGCCACTCCCCGGTGAAGTCGGCCGCGTCGAGCGTGACCGGTACGCTCACCCCTCGTGGCTGAAGCAGAGATCCTCGTCGAAGTAGTCAGGTCTGGTTTCGTCGAGGGCCACCATCGCGGCGCGGTGGTGGCGATCAGCCCCGACGGGAGTGTGGACTGGTCGGTGGGGGAGGTCAGCGCGCCGATCTTCCCGCGCTCCTGCAACAAGCCTGTGCAGTCGGCCGCGATGGTTCGGATGGGTCTCGACATCGAAGGCGAGCTGCTGGCGCTGGCCTCGGCAAGCCACTCAGGTGAGCCCTTCCACCTCGAAGGTGCTCGGCGAATACTGGCCTCCGTCGGCCTGGATCAGCAGGCGCTGCAGACGCCGCCAGACTTCCCGCTCGACGAGATCGCGCGGACCGAGTACGTCAGCGCCGGTTTCGACCGCTCCGCCATCGCGATGAACTGCTCGGGCAAGCACGCGGCGATGCTGGCGACGTGTGTCGTCAACGGGTGGCCGATCGCGACGTACCTCGAGCCCGATCACCCCCTGCAGCGCGGCCTCAAGGCGGCCTTCTCGGAGCTGACGTCCGAGCCGGTCGTCTCGGTCGGCGTCGACGGATGCGGTGCACCGCTCTTCTCCGCGTCGCTGACCGGGCTGGCCCGGGCCTTCTCCGCGCTGGTGCTGGCAGCGGCAGGAACCGCGGAGCGCCGGGTGGCAGACGCGATCGTGGCGGCCCCGGAGTTCGCGTCGGGATCACGGCGCGACGAGGCTGCGCTGCTGAGAGCCGTCCCCGGAGCCATCGGCAAGGCGGGGGCGGAGGCGTGCTACGCCGTCGCGCTGCCCGATGGTCGCGCCGTGGCGCTGAAGATCGACGACGGTGGACGCCGGGCCTGCCCCGTGGTGATGGTCCAGGCACTGCGTCGGCTGGACGTCGACAGTGAGAGCGGAGTGGACGCCGAGGCCATGCACCGCATCGGTGAGGTGGCAGTGCTTGGCGGCGGCCGGCCCGTCGGAGAGCTCCGTCCCACGTTCTGAGGTGGGTCGGGTATGCCGCGCTGAGGGTCGGGTATGCCGCGCTGACGGGTCGGTATGCCGCGCGATCACGCCGAGCAGGAGCAGGTGCCCTCGGGACTGCATGGGGCACCGGTGGAGTCGTCGGTCTGAGGAGCGTCGTCGAGGACCGTGTAGACCTCCCACCGCTCGGCGCCTGGACCGGTGACCCAGACCTTGTCCTGGAGGGCGTGGCAGCAGGTGGTCGCGTCCTCGACCAGCGTCTCGAGCCCCGTGCCGGTGAGACGCGCGGCAGCGGTCGCCACCTCGTCCGTCGTACCAACCTCGACGCCGAGGTGATTGAGCGTCCCTCCGTGACCAGGGTTCTCGATCAGCACCAGCTTGAGCGGCGGCTCGGTGAGGGCGAAGTTCGCGTACCCCGCTCGGCGCTTGTGTGGCTCGGCGTCGAAGAGCATGGCGTAGAACGCGACCGCTGCGTCGATGTCTTCGACGTTGAGCGCGAGCTGGATGCGCGACCCCACGAGGGGCTCGGTGGACAGGGTGGTCATGGCTACCTCCGGGTGTGTTGAATCGATCAGTGTCAATTTACCGGCTGTATCGAGATACGTCAATAAATGCGCTAGGCTGGTTGCATGGCTGAGTCCCGGTGCTGCCCTCCGCTTGCCGACGGTGCGATCTCGCCGGCGGAGGCCGTCGACCTGGCGACGGTGTTCAAGGCGCTGGCCGACCCAGCCCGGCTGCGGATCCTGTCGGCGCTGATCGCGGCTGAGGGGCAGATCTGTGCGTGCGACTTCGTCACTGTCGCAGGCAAGAGCCAGCCGACGGTCAGCCACCACCTCAAGGTGCTCCGCGAGGCCGGTCTGGTCGAGGGCACCCGACGTGGCACCTGGGTCTGGTACGCCGTCGTTGCGCCTCGGTTGGCTGAGATTCGCCGGGCGCTCGAGCTTGCGGAGCGGGTGTCCGCCTGACCGACAGCCGGTGGTCCTGGTCGCCTGAGTGCGCCACGCGCCACGCTCGGGGCGACCGCAGGAGTCGGTCCAGCACGCCGTAAGCGGGTGTGTGTGCCGACGTGGTGTCTGGAATGAGCGGGGCCACGTGCCGCTAGCTTGCATCTGCTAACTACCGCAAGCACACTGTCGGTATGGCGAAGCTCAAGGTCACCAGGCCACTCACTGACGGGGCGCCCAAGGCTGCCGCCAAGGCCGCCGCGACAGCCAAAGCCGGCACCGCAAAGGTAGGTCACGGGGCGCAGACGCTTGGCGACTTCTTGCACGAGCAGCGCCGTGGGGCGCGGCTGTCCCTTCGACAGCTGGCTGACCAGGCCGGGGTCTCCAACCCGTACCTCAGCCAGATCGAACGAGGCTTGCGCAGACCCTCCGCCGAGGTGCTCCAACGGCTCGCCAAGTCGTTGCGCATCTCCGCAGAGACGATGTACGTCCGGGCGGGGTTCCTTGACCCCGAGGACGACCTGGAGCGCTCCGTGCAGGTGGCGGTGCAAGCCGACCCGGGCCTGTCCGAACGGCAGAAGCAAGTACTGCTCGACATCTATGACTCCTTCCGCCGGGAGACCGACCGCCCGGCGGCACCCTGACCGAGACGTTTCCCGAAAGGACCCCCATGACCATCAACGCCACGCTGGACAAGACCCGTAAGGACATCGAGCGCACCCTCGCCGACCTCGACAAGACCCCGCTGTACGCCGTCGTCGGTGTCACCGACCTCGCTGTCGAGAAGATCCGCATCGCCCGCGCCCGGGTCGAGACCGTGCAAACGGACGTGAGGTCGGCACCGGCCCAGGTCAGGGCCCTGCCAGTCAAGGCCCAGACCGCCGTCGAGGACGCCATCACGACCGCGCTCACGGCGTACGACGTCCTCGCCGGCAGGGGCAAGAACCTGGTGACCCGGGTGCGCCGTCAGCAGTCGACCGCTGACCTGACTGGCCAGGCCAAGAGCACCGTGGCCCGCGCGAAGTCGACCACCACGACGGTCAAGAAGCAGACGGCAGCGACCAAGAAGTCGGCAAGCACGTCGGCGAGCACTGCCAAGAGGTCGGCCGCCGAGACCGGGACAGCAAGGAAGTCGGCTGGCAGGGCGAAGTCGTCGGCAAAGGCAACGACCACGAGCGCGAGGAAGACCACCGCGGCGGCCCAGAGGACGACGGCGGCCACCGCCTCGAAAGTGGGCACCTGAGGCTCGTGGCCGGACCCGGTGACGGAGAACCCGACAGTTCTCCTGAGCGGTTGGCTGCGGGGGGCCGCGAGGTTTGAGAAGCCTGGCTAGTCTGGACCGCGTGCTTGCTCTGGTAGACCTCGGTCTTGCTCTCGAGATCGAGAGCAACATCAACCTCGGCCTGTGGATGATCTTGCTCGTGGTCAAGGGGTTCGCGCTGGGTGACGCGGTCATCCGCAAGGATGAGTTCTTCGTCGCCGCGGACAAGCAGAACAAGGTCTTCTGGCTGCTCCTTCTCGGGATCTTCCTCTTGTTGCACGTGATCTTCCGGGAGTCCGTGCTCTTCAACATGATCGGGACGGTGGCGGCCATCGTCTACCTCGTCGACGTGCGTCCCACCTTGCAGTCGATGCAGCAACGCTGAGTCTCTTGCTTGTGCCCTCCCACACCTGACCCGCGTCCGGGGTTTGCGATGTAGACAAGCCAAGGGGACGGTCTACATCGCCAATCTGCGATGTAGACAGTGCATCTGAGGTGCTGACTGCAGCGAGGACGCGGGAATGACTGGCCGGGTGTCGTCCGCTGGACCTGACGCACGACAATGGGGCATGGAGCTCACGCTGGTAATGGGCGACATCACCGCTCAGGAGGTCGATGCCGTCGTCAACGCCGCCAACAACGCGATGCGTGGCGGTGGGGGCGTCGACGGTGCCATCCACCGGGCCGGTGGCCCTGCGATCCTGGAGGACTGCATTGCCCGGTTTCCCGACGGGCTCGCGACGGGACAGGCCGGCTGGTCGACCGGCGGTGGCCTCTTCGCTCGCTGGGTGATCCACGTCGTCGGCCCCAACTACGTCGCCGGGCAACGCGACCGGGCCCTGTTGACGTCCTGCTACGACCGCACCTTGGAGGTGGCCGACCGGCTCGGGGTACGGACGATCGCGTTTCCGCTCATCTCGGCCGGGGTCTACGGATGGCCGCTCGACGACGCGGCAGAGGCGGCCACGGACACGCTGCGGAACGCGTCGACGCGGGTCCAGGAGGCCCGTATCGTGGCCTTCGGCCAAGCGGCGTACGACGCCTTGCACCGCGCCCTGGGGTAGAGGTCGACAACGCAGACACCCAGTCTGCTTAGCAGATCTGCCGTGTTGACCGTCTCTTTGGACCGTTTACATCGCAAGCCGAGGGCCGGGTCAGGGAAGGGACAGGCGTGGCACCTGTCTGTCGACATGGCGAACCCCCGCCGAAGAGCAGGAATGGCGAACCCCCGCCGAAGAGCAGGAAAGGTCAGCCGCGCCGCGCGCGGGCGGCGGAGCGGCCGCGAACCGTCTGGTCGAGCACCACCTTGCGGATGCGCACGGCCCCCGGCGTCACCTCCACGCACTCGTCCTCTCGGCAGAACTCCAACGACTGCTCGAGCGACAGCTTGCGCGGCGGCACGAGCTTCTCGAACTCGTCGGCGTTCGACCTGACGTTCGTCATCTTCTTCTCTTTGGTGATGTTGACGTCCATGTCGTCGGCCCGCGAGTTCTCGCCGATGATCATGCCCTCGTAGACCTCGGTCGACGGCTCGACGAAGAGCGTCCCGCGCTCCTGCAGGTTGGTCATCGCGTACGACGTCGCGGCGCCCGACCGGTCGGAGACGAGGGACCCGCTGGAGCGGGTGCGTAGCTCGCCCACCCACGGCTCGTATCCCTCGAAGACGTGATGGGCGATGCCGGTGCCACGAGTGTCGGTGAGGAACTCGGTGCGGAAGCCGATCAGGCCGCGGGCCGGGACGAGGAACTCCATCCGCACCCAGCCCGTGCCGTGGTTGATCATCTGCTCCATCCGGCCCTTGCGGACCGCCAGCAGCTGGGTGACGGCGCCGAGATACTCCTCC
>JACDHG010000243.1 GCA_013821195.1 Propionibacteriales bacterium | reverse complement strand
TCCGAGCCGTTGCCCGACCCGAGGTATCCGGACGACGTCACGGTACGCACCTTCGAGGTCGGCCGCGACGAGGCTGCCTGGCTCGACGTCAACGCTCGTGCCTTCGCGCACCACCCCGAGCAGGGCGACACCGACCTTCACGACCTCGAGCAGCGGATCCGGCAGCCATGGTTCGATGCCGAGGGCTTCTTCCTCGCAGCCCGAGCAGACCGGCTCCTGGGGTTTCACTGGACCAAGGTGCACCCAGCCGAGGGCAGCACAGCCCGCCGCTTCGGGGAGGTCTACGTCGTGGGAGTCGCCCCGGAGGCGCAGAGCCTTGGGCTCGGCAAAGCACTCACGCTGACCGGCCTCATCCACCTGCGGCGCCTCGGACTCGACGAATGCATCCTGTACGTCGAGGCCGACAATGCGCCGGCGGTGACCGTCTACGAGAAGCTTGGCTTCACGATGTCCTCAGTCGATGTGATGTACGAGCGCCGCTAGAACGCCGCCTCAAGAGGCCCTGCCCTTCGCACTCAGCCAGCCAAGACACCTCGCGCCAACGATGCGGCATCCCGCCGGCCACAGAAGGTCTGGGGCAGAGGCCACGCTGTCGGCGTCACCATGGGTTCACCCAACAATGAGAAGATGGAGCGATGCCGACAAGGACCTCCACCAGCCCGGGCGATTCCCACGCCGATGCGGCGCCCACCTCCGTGCCCTCCGGCACGACCGGGTCCCCAGACGGACACACCACCCAGGGGCTCCGATCGACGCCTGGTGAGACCTTCGACGTGGAACCGCCGTACGAGCCTGCCCACGACGACCTCCCCAAGGAGCGGTTCCTCGACCGCGAGCTCTCGTCGCTGCGCTTCAACAGCCGCGTGCTGGCGCTCGCGGAGGACCCCGACCTCCCCTTGCTGGAGCGGACTCGCTTCCTCGCGATCTTCGCCGGCAACCTCGACGAGTTCTTCATGGTGCGGGTGGCCGGTCTCAAGCGCCGCCTCGAAGCCGGCGTGGCCGTCCCGACTGCGAGCGGCCGGATGCCACGGGAGGTGCTGAGTGCCATCTGGAGCGAGGCAGCCGACCTGATGCAACGGCACGGCCGGCTCTTCCGCGACACCGTCCTCCCAGCCCTGTCCGAGTCCACGATCGCGTTGCTGCGCTGGGACGACCTCGACACCGACGAGCAGAAGAGCATGCAGGAGCTCTTCACCGATCGGATCTACCCGGTGCTGACGCCGCTCGCCGTCGACCCAGCGCACCCGTTCCCCTACATCTCTGGGCTCTCGCTCAACCTGGCCGTGACGATTCGCAATCCCGACACCGGCGAAGAGCACTTCGCGCGGGTCAAGGTCCCGCCGATCTTCCCGCGGTTCGTGACCCTCGGCGACCATCGGTTCGTGCCTCTCGAAGACGTCATCGCGGCTCACCTGGACCAGCTCTTCCCTGGGATGGAGGTGCTCCAGCACCACACGTTCCGCGTCACCCGCAACGAGGATCTCGAGGTCGAGGAGGACGACGCCGAGAACCTCCTCAAGGCGCTCGAGCGTGAGCTTCAGCGCCGGCGGTTCGGCTCGCCGGTGCGCCTGGAGGTGGAAGAGTCGATGGACGAGCACGTCCTCGAGCTGCTCGTGTCCGAGCTCGACGTGTCGACCAACGAGGTCTTCCACCTGCCTGGGCCGCTCGACCTGACGGGGCTGCACGGCATCGCCGACCTCGACCGGCCAGAGCTGAAGTACCCCGCGTTCGTCCCCCACACCCACAGCCATCTCGCCGAGGTGGAGTCGGCCAGCCCCGCGGACATGTTCGCCGCCATCTCGCGCCGTGACGTCCTGCTCCACCACCCCTACGACTCCTTCGCGACGAGCGTGCAGCGCTTCATCGAGCAGGCAGCGGCAGACCCGCACGTGCTCGCCATCAAGCAGACGCTCTACCGCACCTCAGGTGACTCCCCGATCATCGAGGCACTCATCGATGCGGCCGAAGCAGGTAAGCAGGTGCTGGTGCTGGTCGAGATCAAGGCCCGCTTCGATGAGCGCGCCAACATCCGCTGGGCACGCAAGCTCGAGCAGGCGGGCTGCCACGTCGTCTACGGGCTCGTGGGGCTAAAGACGCACTGCAAGCTCGCACTGGTGGTGCGCGACGAGGGCGCCCACATCCGCCGCTACGCCCATGTCGGCACGGGCAACTACAACCCGAAGACCGCCAGGATGTACGAGGACCTAGGGCTTCTCACCGCCGACCAAGGCGTCACCGCGGACATCAGCAATCTCTTCAACAACCTCTCCGGGTTCGCCCGGCAGCGCGACTACCCGCACCTGCTCGTCGCACCGGAGTCGGTCCGCACGGGCCTCATCGACCGCGTCACCCGGGAGATCGACCACCGGCGGGCGGGTCGCCCGGCCCGCATCCGGATCAAGGTCAACTCGCTCGTCGACGAGGCAACGATCGACGCGCTCTATCAGGCGTCCCGCGCCGGCGTACAGATCGAGCTGTGGGTCCGGGGCATCAGTGAGATCCGACCTGGCGTGCCGGATCTCTCCGATCACATCACGGTGCGGAGCATCCTCGGACGGTTCCTCGAGCACAGCCGCATCTTCTGGTTCGAGAACGGAGGCGAGCCCGAGGCTTGGATCGGTTCGGCAGACCTCATGCACCGCAACCTCGACCGGCGAGTCGAGGTGCTCGTCAACGTCCCGTCGCGCAGCCACGTCGACGAGCTCGGGCGACTTCTCGACCTGGCGCTGGCCGACGGTACGGCGTCATGGTGGCTGCGGCCGGACGGCGAGTGGGAGAGACACGCTCACTCCGCCGATGGCGAGAGACTCGTCGACCTCCAGTCATCCCTCATCGCGATGCACCGCCGCCACCGTGAGGCGCCCAGCGTCGGACGCCGCTAGGCCGTTTGCACGGCTCACGAGCACGGTCACGACGGCGGCGACGATCGGCCCCGATCGGCGCACGCGCGCGGCCCTTCGGCTCGATGGACACAGTCGCGACCGCATGTGAGAGTAGTCGATCGTGGAGCACACCCAACCGATCCGAGCCGCCGGGGCCGTGATCTGGCGACACGGCAGCACCGAGCCAGACATCGTGCTCATCCATCGACCGCGATGGGCGGATTGGTCGTTTCCCAAGGGGAAGGTCGATCCCGGTGAGCTGATGCCGGCCACGGCGGTGCGGGAGGTCTCAGAGGAGACCGGCCTGACGGTTCGGCTGGGCTCGGCGCTTCCCGACCAGCACTACGAGGTCGGGGACGGGGCGCCGCACCCCAAGCTTGTCTCCTACTGGACCGCTCGGGCCGTCGGCGACGCCGACCTCACCCGCTTCGAGGCGAACAGCGAGGTTGACGAAGTCTGCTGGCTCCCCCTCTCGCAGGCACGGCAGCGACTCAGCTACCCACACGACGCGGCGCTGCTCGAGACGTTCGCCCAGGCGTCGTACGCCAGCAGTCCACTGCTGGTGGTGCGCCACGCGCAGGCGCACAGCCGCAAGGCGTGGCGGGGAAGCGACTCGAAGCGGACCTTGAACGGGTCAGGGGGACGGCAGGCGGTCGCGCTCTCGCCGCTGCTGGCCGCCTACGGGGTACGCCGTGTGGTGTCCAGCGACGCGGTGCGGTGCGTCGACACGGTGCTCCCCTTTGTCAACGCGAACGGCGCGAAGCTGGGTCTGGAGAGCGCCCTCTCCGAGAAGGCTGTCGATCTGGAACGGATCCGTGCCAGGATGCAGCGCGCCCTCAACGGTCGCAGCCGGGTCGCGTTCTGCTCGCACCGGCAGGTGATCCCCGACGTCTTCGCAGCGCTCGGGCTTGAGCCGATCGAGATGGCGCCTGCGGATGCTGTGGTGCTGCACCGCGCCGCCGGACGCGTCGTGGCCGTGGAGCACCACCGGGCGCCGTGACCTGGCGGGGTGATCTTGCTGCAGGGCTCGACGTCGCTACGGGATGAAGG
>JACDHG010000242.1 GCA_013821195.1 Propionibacteriales bacterium | reverse complement strand
CCGAGCGACTGCCACTGCCCCGGCACCCAGCGGGCGATCTGGTCGGGAACGGCCCGCATGTAGTCGCTGACCGCCAGCACCGGGCCGGCGGCACCGTCCAGTGCCTTGGTGACGTAGGGGGTCCGCGGCGACTCACCCGGATGGTTGAGGTTCCACCGCTCGGTGTCCACGGCGTCGCGGTGCAGCTCGTTCCACGACGTCACCGACCAGACGTCGGCGGCGACACCATGGTCGTCGGCGAGCATCCGCTGGGCGTCCAGCACCCAGGGCAGTCCGACGCCGGACGCGAGCAGTTGCACCCGTGGCCGCTCGTCGTCGGACTGGTCAGACCCGTCCGGCTCGGCAGCGGCGCGGAAACGGTAGATGCCCTTGAGCAGCGCCTGCACATCGAGGTCATCCGGTTGCGCCGGCTGCACGAACGGCTCGTTGTAGACGGTGATGTAGAACGTGACGTCCTCGCCGTGCGGATGGTCGTCGGTGCCGGCGTACATCCGGTGCAGCCCAGAGCGCACGATGTGGCCGACCTCGTAGGCGAACGCTGGGTCGTAGTGCACGATCGCCGGGTTGGTCAGCGCGAGCAGCGGTGAGTGTCCGTCGGCATGCTGCAGCCCCTCGCCGGTCAGCGTGGTCCGCCCGGCCGTGGCCCCGATCAAGAAGCCGCGGCAGAGCTGGTCGGCCAGCGCCCAGATGGCGTCCCCGGTGCGCTGAAACCCGAACATCGAGTAGAAGAGGTAGAACGGGATCATCGGCTCGCCGTGAGTGGCGTACGAGCTGCCGGCGGCAGTGAACGACCCGATCGAGCCTGCCTCGCTGATGCCTTCGTGCAGCAGCTGCCCCTCAGTGGACTCCGTGTAGGTGAGCAGCAGCTTGCGGTCGACCGACTCGTAGCGTTGCCCGTGCGGGCTGTAGACCTTGGCGGTCGGGAACATCGAGTCCATCCCGAACGTGCGGTACTCGTCCGGCGCGATCGGCACGATCCGGTTGCCGATCTTGGGGTCCTTGACCAGGTCACGCAGCAGCCGTACGACCGCCATGGTGGTGGCCACCGGCTGCTTACCCGAGCCGCGCTGCAGCTCGTCGTACAGGGCGTCGCCGGGCAGCTCCAGCGGCTTGGGGGTGACCCGCCGCTGCGGCAACGCGCCGCCGAGCGCACGACGCCGCTCCCGCATGTAGCGGATCTCGTCGGAGTCTTCGCCGGGGTGGAAGAACGGCGCAACCTCGGACTTGTCGATCGCCTCGTCGCTGATCGGCAGGTACAGCCGGTCACGGAAGGTCTTGAGGTCGGCTTTGGTGAGCTTCTTCATCTGGTGGGTGGCGTTACGGCCCTCCAGGGCGTCGATCGTCCAGCCCTTGACGGTCTTGGCGAGGATCACGGTGGGCTGGCCGGCGTGCTCGCGAGCCGCCTGGAAGGCGGCGTACACCTTGCGGTAGTCGTGCCCACCGCGCGGCAGCCGGCGCAGATCGTCGTCGGACAGGTGCTCGACCATCTTCTCCAGCCGGTGGTCCCCCCCGAAGAAGTGGTTGCGGATGTACTCGCCGGTCTCGGCGGTGTAGGTCTGGAACTGGCCGTCCGGGGTGCTGTTCATCTTGTTCACCAGCGCACCGTCGACGTCGCGGGCGAGCAGGTCGTCCCACTTGCGGCCCCACACCACCTTGACCACGTTCCACCCGGCGCCGCGGAAGTACGACTCCAGCTCTTGGATGATCTTGCCGTTGCCGCGCACCGGCCCGTCGAGCTGCTGCAGGTTGCAGTTGACGACGAAGGTGAGGTTGTTGAGCTCTTCGCGAGCGGCCACCCCGATGGCGCCCAGTGACTCGGGCTCGCCCATCTCGCCGTCTCCGAGGAAGGCCCAGACGTGCTGCTGGCTGGTGTCCTTGACCCCCCGATTGTGCAGGTAGCGGTTGAACCGGGCCTGATAGATCGCGTTGATCGCGGTCAGGCCCATCGACACCGTGGGGAACTCCCAGAAGTCACTCATCAGCCGTGGGTGCGGGTACGACGACAATCCGTTGCCCCGACCGTGCGACACCTCTTGGCGGAAGCGCTCGAGCTGGGTCTCGTTGAGCCGTCCCTCGAGGAACGCGCGGGCATAGATGCCCGGTGAGGCGTGGCCCTGGATGAAGACCTGGTCACCGCCTCCGGGGTGGTCGTGCCCGCGGAAGAAGTGGTTGAAGCCGACCTCGTACAGGCTCGCCGCCGACTGGTAGCTCGCGATGTGCCCACCGACCTCGAGGCCCTTGCGGTTGGCCGAGGAGACCATCGCGGCCGCGTTCCACCGGATGAACGCACGGATGCGACGCTCGATGTGCTCGTCCCCGGGGAACCACGGCTCCCGCTCAGGCGGGATCGTGTTGATGTAGTCGGTGCTGCGCAGCGCGGGCACCCCGACGCGCTGCTCGCGGGCACGCTCCAGCAGCCGCAGCATCACGTACCGGGCCCGGTCTCGGCCGCGCTGATCCAGCAGCGCATCCAAAGAGTCGACCCACTCCTGGGTCTCCTCCGGGTCGATGTCCGGCAGCTGAGTGGGCAGTCCCTCGTGGATGACCGGGGGGCGCTCGGAGGCGGGGGCCACGGGAGTCCTTCCGTCGTGCCTGTCTTGTCGCCGACTTCGCCGACGGCCAGCACCGGCGCCGAAGCCAGCACATGAGGGACAGTCTCTCACTCTCACCGGGTGCGCTGCCAGTATGGTGACCTGCGACTGACCGGCCACCAGGGGTCGGTGTCCGAGGAGGCATGGGTGAGCGCGGGCGCGGGAGACTCGGAGTCCCACCAGCAGGCCGCACGTCTGGGTTTCGAGACGGGCACGGTGGTTCAGGAGTTGGGTTGGGATGAGGACGTCGACAACGACCTGCGAGCAGCGGTCGAGGCGCGCACGGGTGCGGAGATGGTCGACGGCGACGTCGGCGACGTGGTTGACGCTGTGCTGCTGTGGTGGCGGGACGGCGACGGTGACCTGGTCGACGCTCTCGTTGACGCGCTGACCGACCTCGCCGAGGGCGGGCTGATCTGGTTGTTGACCCCGAAGGTCGGGCTGGATGGGCACGTCGACCCTGCCGACATCGCTGAGGCGGCGCCAGTGGCGGGGCTGTCGACGACCACCTCGCAGCAGACCTCACCCGGCTGGGCGGCCACCCGGCTGGTGACCCCCAAGGCCGACCGCAAATACCGCTGAGCGCCGGCGCCAGCCGGCCCCCATACTGACCGCCATGACTCTGGATATCGGTCGTCCCGCACCCGACTTCACCCTCACTGATCAGCACGGGCAGCAGGTGACGCTGTCGTCGATGCACGGTGCCAAGAGCGTCGTCGTGTTGTTCTACCCGTTCGCGTTCTCCGGGATCTGTACCGGGGAGCTCGGCGCCATTCGCGACGACATGCAGACCTTCCACAATGACGACGTCGAGTTGTTGGCGCTTTCGTGTGACCACATGTTCTCGCTGCGCGCGTACGCCGACCGGGACGGTCTGGACTTTCCGTTGCTGAGCGACTTCTGGCCGCACGGTGCCGTGTCGCGCGCATACGGGGTGTTCGACGACCAGGCGGGCGCTGCGACCAGGGGTACGTTTCTGGTCGATCGCGACGGGTTGCTGCGCTGGCGGGTGGTCAATCCGATCGGTGTCGCTCGCGACCTGGACGACCTGCGCCGCGCGCTAACGGATCTGCAGACCTGAGCCTCGGCCCGCTTGCATTACGCTGTCCGCCGCTGCGGGCGCATAGCTCAGCGGTAGAGCGCTTGCCTTACAAGCAAGATGTCACAGGTTCGATCCCTGTTGCGCCCACCCGACCGAAGATTTGTCCGTTCTATCGGTTCACACCCGCGTCTGCGGTGAGTAATGATGGCGCCGACGCGACGCCGGGCCATTGCCGGCCCGGGAGCGGAAACGAGGGGATCATCAGCATGAGACGAAGCGTATGGGGCGGCGTCGCCGCATTGGCGCTGGTCGGGGCCGGTCTG
>JACDHG010000083.1 GCA_013821195.1 Propionibacteriales bacterium | reverse complement strand
CAGCCGCCTGGTCGAGGTCGTGCATCACCACGCCGATCGCGACGTCGTGCAGGTCTGCCAGGTCGCGGACCAGGTCGAGGATCTCGAACTGGTAGCGCAGGTCGAGGAAGGTGGTGGGCTCGTCGAGCAGCAGCACGTCGGTCTGTTGGGCCAGGCAGCACGCCAGCCACACCCGCTGGAGCTGCCCCCCGGACACCTCGTCGACGCAGCGATCGGCGAGCCCCTCGACGCCGGTGACGGCCATCGCGTGCCGGACGGCGTCCGCCCCGTCGGGATCACCGCCGCCCCAGCGGCCGCGGTACGGGTAGCGGCCGTAGCCGATGACGTCGCGCACGCT
The DNA here is from genome assembly GCA_013821195.1 of Propionibacteriales bacterium. Lineage (GTDB taxonomy): Bacteria > Actinomycetota > Actinomycetes > Propionibacteriales > Nocardioidaceae > JACDHG01. The sequence continues at coordinate 9,647 of JACDHG010000083.1, read as the reverse complement.
GATCCCGGTCGGCGTGGGTCGGCTCTGGGCCAGCAGGGTCACCTGACGGGCGAAGGCACGATGAGCCAGCAACCAGGCGTCGGACCCGTCCCTGAGCCGGACCTCCCCAGCGGCCGGTGCGTGCAGACGGGCCAGGGCGCGCAGCAGGGTCGACTTGCCGCTGCCGTTGGGGCCGACCAGGGCGGTGACCCGCCCACGGACGAGCTCGAGGCTCGCCGCGTGCACCACCGGCCAGTCGCGGTACCCCAGCACGAGGTCGACGGCTAGCAGCTCCGTGACGAGGTCGGGGGTCCGGGCGGCCATGAAGGGTAGGCTACCCTTAGTTCTCGGGCCACGCCACCAGGTGTCCCGAACGGGAGAGGAAGATCGTGTGATCGACTCCACCCCTCGAACCACCCGCGGCCGGTCGCGCCCGGTTACCACTTGTTCGACGCCCAGGTGGCACGCACTGAGCGAATCGGCCGAAGCCTCGTGCGACTCACCCTCGGTGGTGAGCAGCTGCGCGCCTTCGGCGCCGGGGGTGACGACCAGCGGATCAAGCTGGTGCTGGGGCGCGGCGACCAGCCGGTGCCGGACTTCCCGCCGGGACAGGACTGGTCCGCCGCCTGGCGAGCCATGCCGAACGACGTACGCCCGCACCTGCGCACATACACGGTGCGCGCGACCCGGCGCGATTGCGCCGAACTCGATATCGACGTCGTCCTCCACGGACTTGACGACGGCTCCGCCGGACCTGCCGCCAGTTGGGCTGCCACGGCGCGTTCTGGTGACCCGGCCGTCATCGTGGGGCCGGACCGCCCCGGACATGGACGCGCGTGGGGTTGTGAGTGGGCGCCACCCGCTGACGCCCGGAGTCTTCTTCTCGCCGGTGACGAGACCAGCGTGCCCGCGATCGGTGCGATCCTCGAGCGGCTTCCCTCCGGTACGCAGGCGATCGCGTGCGTCGAGGTTGCACATCCCGAAGACCTGCAGAGGTGGCAGGTCAGCCCTGGGGTCGATGTGCGATGGTCCTTCCGAGAACCAAGGAGCCACGAGCGCGGATCCTTGCTGGTCCCGGCGGTTCTGGAGGCAATGACGGAACTCTGTGGCGGCCGGCCCCAGCAGATCATCGACGACGTGGTCGACCCCGACGTCGACAATGCGATTCTGTGGGACGTCCCCGGGGGCGGCCATCCACTCGGAGACGCCTACGCCTGGCTGGCGGGGGAGGCCGGAGTCATCAAGAAGCTGCGGCGTATCCTCGTGACCGGTGCCGGTCTGCACAGATCATCGGTGGCGTTCATGGGCTACTGGCGTGAGGGCAACGCCGAGGCCGACTGAGACCTCATCCGGTGGTGTCGTCGATCCAACCGGGGGCGAGCGTCTCTCCGAGCGGTCTCGGTCGTGCTGGTGCGCTGCGCACGAACGGTCAGGCTCAGGACCACCCCCGCGGTGGCAACCTCTCGACGCGTGACCAGAACGCCCACGGCGACGACAACCTTCAGGTCTCATTGTGGTAAAACAGGGACGGAATCAGCGCCTCGGAGCTACGGTCACAAGGACGCAATGTCGGAAATGCAAATGGTGTAGTCGGATCGTCACGCTCTGCCATCGGGGCGTATCGAGGGAACCGAGCGGACCGCAAACGAGGGGCGGAACATGAAGACACTGGTTGGGCTGACGCTGGCGGTCGTCGTCTCGCTGATGCCGCTGAGCGCGCAGGCGTACGAGCCGCACGGAGGAGCGATCTTCAACCACCCGACCGGGACATACAATCAGAGGTGGGCACTGATGACCCACGTCGAGAAGGCGATCGACCACACGCCACGGGGCGCGGAGATCCTGATCGCCACGTACTACCTCGACCGCGAGACATCTGTGAACAAGTTGATCGCTGCGCACAAGCGAGGCGTGCACGTCAAGGTCGCGATGGATGGCAATGGTGACGGCAGCACCGACACCATCTCGGGCCCAGCGCAACGGCTTCGCCGAGCGCTCAACAAGGATCCCAACAACACGAGCAGCTTCGTCGCCTGTCAAGGCAGCTGCCGAGGCGGCTCCGACAGCCGCAACATGCACTCGAAGTTCTTCGCGTTCTCACGTACAGGCACCGCGAGCGACGTCGTGATGCTCAGCTCCGCGAACCTCAACCGCGGCGGGGCACTCTTGGGCTGGAACGATCTGTTCACGATCAACAACAAGCCCGCGATCTACGCCAAGTTCGCCAAGATCCACGCGGAGATGCTCGCGGACACCCGGGCCGCGGACATGTACCAGACCGACTCCTTCGGCAACTACGCGACGCGGTTCTTTCCTGGGCCCGCGGCCGGTCCAACCGTGGACCCCACCCGTCAAGACCTACGCCAAGTGCGGTGCCACGGCGTGACGGGTGGGGCCGGTCGTGCCGGGCGCACCGCCATCAACGTCTCGATGTTCTACTGGGGCAAGACGCGCGGCATGCTCCTGGCCAGGCGGCTGGTCGAGCTCCAGAGACAGGGCTGCATCGTCACGATCATCTATGGTGCGCCGACCCGCGACGTGTCGACGCTCTTGCGGCGAGTAGCGAAGAACACCGGCCTCACTCTGTATGACAGCCGGTACGACCGAAACTATGACGGCCAGGTCGATCTGCGCGTGCATTCCAAGTATCTCCTCATCAATGGCAACTACAAGGGCGACTCGTCCAACTGGCACGTCACGACGGGCTCCCAGAACTGGTCAGGTGGCTCGTTGACCGGAGGTGACGAGGTGACGCTGGGCATCAAGAGCCGGACGGCGTACGTGCAGTACATGCGCAACTTCAGCGACATCCGGCGCATGGGCGCTCGCAAGGTGGGCTGACGGCCTGCTTGCGGCGATGTTGTCGACACCGTCTCCAGCGCGGACTTCGCCAGCATCAGCGTGCGCGGGTCCGGTGGCGCCGTCGAGACGATCGCCCCGACCGACCAGGTGGCGGTCGAGCTGGACCGGCTCCAGTACGCGCTGCACGAAGGTCCGTGCTACGAGGTTGCCAGCGGGCGCCCTCCGACGTACGGCGTGGCCGAGTGTTCGAAGGGGTGTGGTTTGACACCGAGACCTTCGGGTACGACGGCCGCGAGGACATGGACTCCGGCTCGATGAGCGCCGTCGATTCGTGACTCGTGGACTAGGTCTGCGGCCCTGCGAGCCGTTGAGTAGTCGGAGCAGATGTGAGAGGGGCCCCCATGGCCAACTTGAGCCGCCTGCCGACCCCGGTCATCGAGCGCTGGGAGTGGCAGTACGACGGAGTCTGTCGCAGCGTCGACCCTGAGGTGTTCTTTCCGCCGGACTCCGAGCGGGGCCCCGTCCGGCAGCGCCGCGAGCTTCAGGCCAAGCAGTACTGCGAGCACTGCCCTGTCCTTGCCCGTTGCCGTGAGCACGCGCTCATGGTCCAGGAGCCGTACGGCGTCTGGGGTGGTCTCACGCCCCGCGAGCGCGACCGCATCCTTCATGAACCGGGGACCGTGCCGGCTCCTCGTGTGTCGGCGGTCTCCCTGCGTTAGACGTCAGCTCCAGAAGACCCGCTGGACCGCTGCGCCTGCGCGCCGCGCAACCCGCCGATAGTCGTCCTCCAGTCGGCCTGAGTCGCCCGCGTCGTACCCGCAGAGGAAGGCGACCCCCGTCTTGTCGCGCGGGTGCGTCGGCAGGCTGTCGGATGGCCGCCCCTTGACGAGCATGTTGGCGTTGCGGATCTTGCTGGCGAGACGCCAGGACTGCGCAAGCTCGGCTGCGGACTGCGGATCGAGCACACCGACCGTCACCGCCGACCGCAGCGCCTCGAGCGTGCGCGTCGTCCGCAGCTGTGGGTGTTCGCCGGCGAAGCGCAGCTGGAGGAGCTGCACCGTCCACTCGACGTCCGCCAGTCCTCCGCGGCCGAGCTTCAGGTGGGTGGCCGGGTCGGCTCCGCGAGGCAGCCGCTCTGCCTCCACGCGTGCCTTGATGCGGCGTACCTCGACGATGTCAGAGCTGGACAGCCCACCTTGCGGGTAGCGCAGCGAGTCGACCATCGTCAGGAAGCTCCCGGCCACCTCGGCGTCCCCGGCTGCGGCCGATCCGCGCAGCAGGGCCTGTGCCTCCCACACCTTCGACCATCGGGCGTAGTAGGCGGCGTACGACGCGAGGGTCCGGACCAGCGGCCCCTGGCGGCCCTCCGGCCGTAGCGTCGAGTCAAGGTCGAGGCCGGGATCGGGGCCGGGCAGCTTGAGCAGCCGGCCGAGCTCCTGCGTGACCGCGAAGGCGGCTTCGGCTGCCTCCCGCTCCCCCGCTCCCTCGACCGGCTCATGGACGAACAGCACATCGGCATCGCTCGCGTAGGACATCTCGGCACCACCGAGGCGACCCATCGCGATGATCGCGACGCGAGTCGGGAGGTGACCGCGCAGCTCGGTCTCGACCGCTGTCACCGCTGCCGCCAGGCCGCCCTCCAGGGTGGCCAGTGCGACTGACGTGAGCGCTGCGCCCACCTCGTCGACGTCGAGCGCCCCGAAGATGTCAGCCGCGGCGACGCGGAAGAGCTCCCGACGCCGGATCCCCCGGATCGCGGTGATCGCCTCGACGGGATCATCGCGACGCATCGCGGCCCTTCGTGCCTCGGTGGTGAGCGTTCTCGCGTCCCTCGCGGTCAGGTCGTCGTCATGAGCGAGCAACGCGGTCGCCTCGGGTGCTCGCATCAACAGCTCGGCAGCGAAGCGGCTACTGGCCAGCAGTCGCGCCAGGCGCTCCGCGGCGGCGCCCTCGTCGCGGAGCATTCCCAGATACCAGTGCGACGAACCGACGGCGTCGCTCAGCTGACGGAACCCGAGCAGACCGCGATCTGGGTCGGGCGCCTCCGCGAACCACCCCAGCATCGCCGGCAGCAACGCTCGCTGTATGGCGGCCCGCCTGGAGACTCCTGACGACAACGCCTCCAGGTGACGCAGGGCTGCGGCCGGGTCGACGTACCCCAGCGCCTCGAGCCGTTGCCGCGCTGCCTCCGTGGTGAGCCGCGCCTCCGTGCCGGACACCGCCGCCACGGCCTCGAGCAAGGGCCGGTAGAAGATCCGCTCATGCAGTCGGCGCACCTCGAGGACGTGGCGGCCCCACAGCTTCGTCAGCGACTCGGCCGGCTCGGCGATCATCCCGATCGAGCGTCCTAGCACGCGCAGGGCCGCTGGGTCCGACGGCAGCAGATGGGTGCGGCGAAGCCGGCTGAGCTGGAGCCGGTGCTCGAGAGTGCGCAGGAAGCGGTAGGCGTCGGCGAGCAACGCCCCGTCCTCGCGACCGACATACCCCCGGATCGTGAGCGCATCGAGCGCCAGCAACGTGTTGGCCGACCGCAGGTGCTCGTCCGAGCGTCCGTGCACCAGCTGTAGCAGCTGGACGGCGAACTCGATGTCACGCAGCCCGCCCCGACCAAGCTTCAGCTCTCGGTCGGCGTCGCGCGCGGGGATGTGCTCGACGACCCGCCGACGCATGGCCCGGACGTCGGCGACGAAGTCGGGCCGATCGGCGGCAGTCCACACCAACGGCCGGATCGTCTCGATGTACGCCGCCCCGAGCTCGGCGTCGCCTGCGATCGGGCGGGCCTTCAGCAATGCCTGGAACTCCCACGTCTTCGCCCAACGTTCGTAGTACGCGAGGTGGCTGCTCAGGGTGCGCACCAGAGGTCCGGACCTGCCCTCCGGTCGCAGCCCGGCGTCGACCGGCCACAGCGTGCCCTCCTTGGTGTGGTCCGAGCACACCCGCATCAGCGCGCCGGCGAGCGCCGCGGCGGCCTTGAGTGCTTGGGTCTCGTCCACGCCCTCGGCCGGTTCGGCCACGAAGATCACGTCCACGTCGCTCGCGTAGTTGAGCTCGTGAGCGCCGCACTTGCCAAGGCCGATGACACTGAGCCGGCACAGCTGCGCGGAGTCGCCGACCTCGGCTCGCGCGATGACCAGTGCGACCTCCAGCGTTCCTGCCGCTAGGTCAGCCAGCTCGGCGGCGGCGTCGTCGACGCGCAGGTCGAGGCTGAGGTCGCGCGCGGCGAGGCTCAACAGCAACCGCCGATAGGCACGACGGAGCTCGTCGCGGTCACCTGCCCGGGCCAGCTCGGCGGTCAGCGCCGCCGCGGTCGGTCGCTGCCTGCTTGGCGTCGGCTCGAGGAGCGCGCGCCAGTCCTCGGCGTGGCGGACCAGGTGGTCTCCGAGCGCGGCGCTCGCGCCGAGCACAAGGGCAAGCCGTCGAGCCACGACCGCGTCCGCTCGCACGGCCAAGAGGAGCTCATCGGCCTGAGGCCCCCCAGCCGCGGCGATCCTGCCCAGCTGCCGGACGGCGAGATCGGGGTCCGCGGCGGACGCGAGAGTCTCCAGCACGTGGTCGGAGTCGATCCCCAGCGCGATCCAGTCGCGGTGCGCCGCCTCGACGTCCATGAAGCCGAGCCGGGCGAACCGACCCGCCGACGTGACGCGGCCCCCGCTCATCGCGATTCGGAGCCAACAACCAGGTCAGCGAAACGCGTCGCGAGTGGGCGCCATGACCGCCGCAGCTGGTCCTCGCACGCCGAGATGGCGTCCTGGACCGCAAGGGTCTGGGCCGTGGGGGGCTTGCCGGCGGCGGCTTCCGCCGCGATCCAGCCACGGAATGTGTCGGGGCTGACCTCGGGGTGGATCTGCAACCCCCAGGCGCGCCGTCCGAAGCGCGCTGCCTGCACGGTGCCGTCGGGGGACGTGGCGAGCACAGCAGCGCCGTCTGGGAGGCGGGTCACGATGTCGGAGTTCCACTGCACCGCAAGGCTGCCGGACGGGATGTCGCGGAGGAGCTCGTCCGCCCGGCCGATGTCTGACAGGCCGAGTGGCGTCAGGCCGAGGGCTCGTCCGCGAGGGTTGCGCTGGACCTCCCCCCCGAGCGCGACCGCGGCGAGCTGGTGACCGAGGCAGATGCCGAGGAACGGCAGGTCTGCAGTGACGACCGAGTCGATGAGCTTCCTGGTTGGCCCGAGCCAACCGAAGTCGTCGTCGTCGTTCGCTCCCATCTCACCGCCCAGCACGACGAGCGCGTCGTGGTCGGCGAGGTCGGCCGGCACCGTTTCCCGGTTGGCGTGCAGGACGTCATATCCGGCGCCGGCAGCCGCGAACCATTCTCCGAACCACGCAGGAGGGCAGTTGTCCTGGTGTTGGACGACCAGCAGACGCGCACTCACGCGCCGAGGCTATCCGACGTACGGCGACCGGTCAGAGCACCGGCAGCATGCGCGCGCGCTCGAACTCCGTGACCTGTTGCCGGTACTCCTCCCACTCTGCGCGCTTGTTGCGCAGGAAGAAGTCGAAGACGTGCTCGCCCAGCGTCTCTGCCACCAGCTCCGAACGCTCCATCACCGCGATCGCGTCATGCAGGTTCTGCGGCAGCGGAGCAATGCCCATGGAACGGCGCTCAGCCTCGGTGAGGCTCCAGACGTCGTCCTCGGCACCCGGGGGCAGCTCGTAGGACTCCTCGATCCCCTTCATCCCCGCCGCCAGCATGACGGCGAAGGCCAGGTAGGGGTTGGCAGCGGAGTCGATCGAGCGCAGCTCGACCCTGGTCGAGGCACCCTTGGTCGGCTTGTACATCGGCACCCGCACGAGCGCCGACCGGTTGTTGTGCCCCCAGCAGACGTACGACGGAGCCTCTCCGCCACCGGCGAGGCGCTTGTACGAGTTGACCCACTGGTTGGTGACGGCGGTGATCTCGGCGGCATGGTGCAACAGACCGGCGATGAAGGACCGTCCGGTCTTGGAGAGGTGGTACTCGGCGCCGACCTCGAAGAACGCGTTGTTGTCGCCTTCGAAGAGGCTGAGGTGGGTGTGCATCGCCGATCCGGGGAACTGCGTGAAGGGTTTCGGCATGAAGCTCGCATGGATGCCCTGGCTCAGCGCCACCTCCTTGATCACGACCCGGAACGTCATCACGTTGTCGGCGGTGGCGAGCGCGTCGGCATACCTCAGGTCGATCTCCTGCTGGCCGGGCCCGCCCTCGTGGTGGCTGAACTCGACCGAGATACCCATCGACTCGAGCATCGTGATCGCCTCGCGCCGGAAGTCGTGCCCGCTGCTCTGGCTGGTGTGGTCGAAGTAGCCGCTGCGGTCGACGGGCTCGGGCTCGCTGCCGTCGCGCGGGCGGTCCTTGAAAAGGTAGAACTCGATCTCCGGGTGGGTGTAGAAGGTGAAGCCCTGGTCGGTGGCCTTGGTCAGGGTGCGCTTGAGGACGAACCGCGGATCGGCGTACGACTGCGACCCGTCGGGCATCACGATGTCGCAGAACATCCGGGCCGTCGCCGGCCCGTCGCCTCGCCAGGGCAGGATCTGGAACGTCGACGGGTCGGGCTTGGCCAGCATGTCTGCCTCGTAGACACGGGCGAATCCCTCGATCGCCGAGCCGTCGAAACCGATGCCTTCGGCGAAGGCGCCCTCGAGCTCGGCAGGCGCCACGGCGACGGACTTCAGCGACCCGAGCACGTCGGTGAACCACAGCCGCACGAACCGGACGTCGCGCTCCTCGAGCGCGCGCAGCACGAAGTCCTCCTGTTTACCCACGTGGCCATCATGCCGCCTGCGTGTTTCGCCCGCGTTACGGCAAGGTGCCTCCGGTTCGGCAGTCGGCCGGCACCGAATCGCGACCGGCCAGCACTGTCCTTGAGCTCATCCGAGGAGTTGTTCAACCAAACGATTGACAACGGCCCAACAAGCGACATAAGGTTGTTAAATCAGCAGGTTGAATAAGGGAGCAACGAGATGGCCACGGATCCCCTGTCGAGCATCTTCTCGGCACTCGCCGACCCCACCCGACGCGACATCGTCGCAAGGCTTGCGGTCGCCGACGCCACCGTGAACGAGATCGCGCAACCGTACGACGTCACGGTGCAGGCAGTCTCGAAGCACCTCAAGGTGCTCGAGCAGTCCGGTCTCGTCAGCCGCACCCGTGACGCCCAGCGCCGACCCTGCCACCTCGAAGCGGACGTTTTCGACCTGATGACGAAATGGATCGAGCGCTACCGGCGCGAGGCCGAGGAGCGCTACCAGCGCCTCGACGCCGTGCTCGCCAACCTCGACGCCGACACCAATCAGACCAACAGCCGCAACGACCAGACAGGAGCCGCATCATGAACACCAGTACCCACCCCCAGACCGAGATCACCGCAGACCCGAGCCTGCCGACGCTCACGATCGTGCGCGAGTTCGACGCCACACCCGACAAGGTGTTCCGGGCGCACATCGACCCCGAGCTCGTCGTGCAGTGGCTCGGCCCGCACGGCACCACCATGAAGGTCGACACGTGGGACGCGCGCACCGGCGGGAGCTACCGCTACGTGGCCGAGCACGAGGGCCAGGAGTACGGCTTCTACGGCGCCTTCCACGAGGTGCGCCCGAACGACCGGATCGTGCAGACCTTCACGTTCGAAGGCGTCCCCGACGGCGTCAGCCTCGACACGGTCACGTTCGAGGAGCTGCCAGGCGGCCGCACCCGGCTTACCGGCCTGAGCGTCGTGGACTCGATGGAGGCGCGCGACGCCATGGTGGCGAGCGGCATGGAGACCGGGGTCGTCCAGGGCTACGAGAGCCTCGACGACCTGCTCGCGGCCGACAGCTGACCGGACCCCGGTGGCGCGACCAGGACGTGCCGCGCCAACCTGCCACCCAAGCCGCGTACGTCTGCCG
>JACDHG010000241.1 GCA_013821195.1 Propionibacteriales bacterium | reverse complement strand
CCCCCCGTCGGCGAACAGCAGGCTCTGGGTGAGCAGGACGACGCTCATGCAGAGGATGGCTGTCCAGGGTCCGACCAGGACCGCAGCCAAGGCCCCCCCGAGGAGGTGACCGCTGGTGCCGGCACCGACCGGGAAGTTGAGCATCTGCACCGCGAAGATGAACGCCGCGACAAGACCGGCCATCGGGGCGGTCTTCTCGTCGAGCTCGTCTCCGGCCTTGCGAAGCGCGACGGCGACCCCGACCGCCGCTACCGCTCCTGCCGCCACCGAAGTGGGGGCGTCGAGAAACCCGTCTGGGATGTGCACTGACCCCTCCTTGCGCTGTCCGTGGGAGGACCGGCACGATCGAGCTGCGCCGCGACACCTCTCTGCTGGTGCCCATCTTACGCAGTTGCGAGACTTTTGCAATAAGCACGGGACGTTCGGATTCGTCCGGGCAACACCGGCGCAGACCACCCGCCCCCCACCGGACGAACCCCAGCCAGGTCGAGCGGACAAGCGAGGCTTCGTATGATGTGGGCCGAGCGGCCGTAGCCCAACGGCAGGAGGCACACGGTTTAGGTCCGTGACAGTGTGAGTTCGAATCTCACCGGCCGCACGCGATGTCTCCTACCCGAGCGCTCCGCGTCGCGCCGACACCGCGGCGGCGACAAGAGGAGCGACGGCGCGCAGAGACGTACCGCGGTGCGAGATCGCGTCCTTCTCGTCGGCTGGCATCTCCGCGCTCGTACGCGTCTCCCCCTCGGGCACGAACACGACGTCATACCCGAAACCTCCTGTGCCGCGCTGCTCGCGGATGATGCGTCCGCGCATGTCGCCGAAGACGACGTCTTCTCCCCCGCCCGGGCGACAGAACGCCACAGCACATCGAAACGTCGCCCCTCGGCGGTCGTCGGGCACGTCGACGAGCTGCTCCAGCAGGAGTCGGTTGTTCGCCGCATCGTCTTTGGCAGCACCGCCCCACCGGGCCGACAACACTCCCGGCATGCCGTTCAGCGCATCGACGCACAGCCCGCTGTCGTCGGCCAGCGACGGCAACCCCGTCGCCGCGAGGCCGGCCCGTGCCTTGATGAGCGCGTTGCCCTCGAACGTCGACTCGGTCTCCGCCGGTTCGTCGTAGGCCGTGACATCGTCGAGCCCGAGCACCCCGGACCCTGGGATGGCGGTGGCGAGGATGCGCCGGAGCTCCTCGATCTTCTTGGGGTTGCGAGTGGCCAGGAAGAGCTGGCTCACGGCGCGAGCGAGAGCTGCTGGATGCGAGTCAACTCAGCGCATCCCCTCGTGGCGAGATCCAGCAGGGCGTCGAGCTCGCCACGTCCGAAGACGGCACCCTCAGCCGTGCCCTGCACCTCGACGAAGGCGCCCTCACCGGTCATGACGACGTTCATGTCGGTCTCCGCGCGCACATCCTCCTCGTAGGGCAGGTCGAGGCGTGGCTCGCCGTCGATGATGCCGACGCTGACTGCCGCAACGGAGCCGGTCAGCGGCTCCCCGGCGAGTGCACCCTCACCTCGCAGGTGCGCGACGGCGTCGGCCAGGGCGACGTACGCACCGGTGATCGCGGCGGTACGGGTGCCCCCGTCGGCCTGCAACACGTCGCAGTCGAGCACGATCGTATTCTCTCCGAGTGCCTTGTAGTCGATGATGGCCCGCAGTGAGCGTCCGATGAGACGAGAGATCTCGTGCGTGCGGCCGCCGATGCGGCCCTTGACCGACTCGCGTTCTGAGCGCGTGTGAGTGGAGCTCGGCAACATGGCGTACTCGGCCGTCACCCAGCCGAGACCGCTGCCCTTGCGCCACCGCGGTACGCCGGTCGACGCACTCGCTGCGCACAGCACCCGGCTCCGCCCGAACTCCACCAGCACCGAGCCGGCTGCATGGTCGAGCCAGCCGCGGTCGATCGTGATCGGGCGAAGCTCGTCGGGGGCGCGTCCGTCAGGTCGAGTCATGATGGCAGCGACCCTATCGGCCGGCACGCATCGTGGATTCGTCAGGCCGACGGCGGGGAAGCCGAGCGCGACCCAGCCGGACGAACCGGGAGGCACCGACTCGTCCGGCCGACGGCGGGGAAGCCGAGCGCGACCCAGCCGGACGAACCGGGAGGCACCGACTCGTCCGGCCGACGGCGGGGAAGCCGAGCGCGACCCAGCCGGACGAACCAAGTCAGATGGCCCGCGTCACCGTGATCGTCACGTTGGTGCACGATGCGGACTTGCTCTTCAAGGCGGACTTCTCGGTCGAGTCGACTGTCAACCGCCACCGGAGCTTCACGGCGACCCACTCGCGGAGGTACCTGCACTTGTCGTACGTCGGCATCCAGGTGGTGGGGTCCTGGTCGCCCTTCGACTGGTTGACGCTGTCGGTCACACCCACCAGCGCCCGGTAGTCACCGAGGTCGTTGGCGAAGGACTGGCGCTGGGTCGACGTCCACCGGGACGCGCCGGAGTCCCAGGCCTCGGCGAGTGGCACCATGTGGTCGATGTCGATGCGCCCCTGGTCGGTCCAAGAGACCCGGTCGTAGTAGGAGAACCATCGACCACCAGTGAGGTAGCATCCCGACCCGATCGACACCGGGTCGTCGGCCTCGGCGATGAGCACCTCCTTGCGGGTGTCGCAGCCGTCCCCGTCGGCATCGACCCAGTGTCTGAACAGGTCGCGGTCGTAGCCGGTCCGGCTCTCCGCTGCGGTCGGCAGGTCGCTGATGGCCGTCTGGAACGGAGCTGAGTACGTCGTCGCGGCGATGGCCGTCGTCGGCGCCGTACCGAAGCCGACGAGAAGGGTGCTCGAGACTCCGACCGCGAGGGCAAGAGCGACACGTCGCATCGCGGACTCCGATCGTGGGGTGCACACCATGAAGCCGGGCTTGACGCGGAAGCGTCCTTGTCAGCTTGCGCCCTGCTCTCGACGAGGTGCAAGGAGGCGCGCAGACACTTCACCTTCCGTCCACCTTGCACAGCAGGCCGCCGGTCGTCCTCACCAGACGTGTTCACCTTTCCCTGGCATGCTCACGCCATGGCAGATGTCTGCAAGAAGACCAAGCGCACGTACGACGTCGGCCCCGATACCGAGCTACCCGACCTGACCGGAGGCCGCGTCACGACGGTTGCCGTGTCGGACGTCGCTGAGCTGCAGGCGACGTACGTCGACACCAACGACCTCGCCCTTGCTGCGGCAGAGATCTCGCTCCGCAGCCGCACCGAGGGTCCCGACCCGGGTTGGCAGTTGGCGCTGCCCGCGGACGAGGACACCGAGGTGGAGATCCGGCGAGCGGGTCGCGGCGTCCGTGTCCCGGTCGCGTTGACGAGGCTGCTGACTGCCGTCACCACCGGTAGCGCATTGTCTGCGAGGGTCGTGATGTCCACCACTCGAACTTCGCGCCACCTGAGCGGAGCCGACGGCACCGTCGTGGCCAATGTTCACGACGACCTTGTCACGGCAACGGAGCCCGAGGGCACACCGGTGCAGCTGCGTCAGGTGGAGGTCGAGGTCGTCGACGGGGAGTCGGAGCTGCTCGACGAGATCCATCAGGCCCTCACGACAGCTGGGATGCAGCGATCCTCGTGGGCGTCGAAGCTGCAGCGGGCGCTAAGAGATGTCGACCCGGCCGGGCAGCGGCTAGACCCGGAGCCGGCGCTGTCGAAGGAGACCGCAGGCTCGACCCTGCATCGCTATCTCGTCGGGCAGCGCCGCGCCCTTACGCGGGCCGACCTCGCGGTCCGCACGATGTCGGCGAGCGTCCATGACGTGCGTGTCGCCGCTCGACGACTCCGTGCGGCGCTCACTGTGTACCGGCGTCTCCTGGACGCCGACAGGGCGCGCCACCTGCAAGGAGAGCTCCAGTGGATCGGTCGGGAGCTCAGCGACCTTCGTGACGCTGAGGTCGCCGGGGAAGCGCTGTTTGCAGCACTCGAAGACGAGCCCGATCTCGGCGCAGACGACTCCGCACGCGGCCTCGTCCAACGAGAGCTCACAGCGACCGAGGGCCGGGCA
>JACDHG010000240.1 GCA_013821195.1 Propionibacteriales bacterium | reverse complement strand
CGGGTGCTGATGTTCGACGGTGGCCAGATCATCGAGGACAGCCCACCCGAGGAGATTTTCGAGAACCCGGCCCACGAGCGCACCAAGCGCTTCCTCAAGGCGGTGCTCGAGCAAGGGTGACAGCGACCGACGCGATCGGCACGGTCACGGCGTACGACGATCGCCGTACGAGAGTCCGTGAGGCGATGGACAAGCTCGGGTGTGACGCTTTCGTGCTGGCGACCCCCGAGAACATCCACTACCTCAGCGGGCTGGACAACCAGGGACACTTCGCGTTCACCGCGCTGATGCTGCCCCGCGACGGAGAGCCCCGCGTGGTGGCGCGGGAGATGGAGCGGCCCACGGTGGTGAACCAAGCGGTCGGATGTGCGTTTCAGGGGTACGCCGACGGCGACGACCCGGCTGCGGTGGCAGCGGCTGCCGTCCGCACAGCGGGTAGCGTGACCCGCGTCGGGACCGAGCTGACCAGCATGTGCCTTCCTCCTCTCGTCTGGGACTCGCTGCGGCGGCGCCTGCCCGGCGTCGAGTGGATCGATTGCTCGCCGCGGATGTCCTGGATCCGCGCCGTGAAGTCGCCGGCCGAGATCGCCTGCGTGCGTGCCGCCGCCGGGATGTCAGACGCCGCCGTGCAGGCCGGCATCGCCCGCGCCGGAGAGGGCGTACGTCAGAGCGAGGTCGCCGCCGAGTGCTACCACGCCATGCTCCGCGCAGGCAGTGAATATCCTGGTTTCGTCCCGCTGATCCGCTCCGGTGAGCAGCTGCGCCAGGAGCACGTCACCTGGACAGAGCGTCCACTGCGCCACGGGGAGGCGCTGCTGATCGAGCTCTCGGCTGCCAAGCAGCGTTACCACGCACCACTGACGCGGCTGGTGCACATCGGCGCCATGACGCCAGGTGTCGAGGAGATCGCGAAGGTGGCCCTCGGCGCGCAAGAGGCGGTCGTGGAGGCGCTGCGACCGGGTGTCCTGGCAGAGCAGGTCTACCAGGTCTGGCAGGCGTTCGTGGACAACGCGCTGGGGCACGGGCGATACCGCCGGCACCACTGTGGGTACCTGGTCGGGGCGGGGTTTCCGCCGAGCTGGGTCGGCGGTTCCGTCGTGCACGGGCTGCGGCCCAATACCGATCTCGTCGTCCAGGCCGGCATGACCTTCCACCTGTTGTCGTGGATTCTCGCGGACGGCTTGCCGGAGTACGCCATCTCGGACACCGCGCTTGTCACCGATCACGGGTGCGACCTGCTGACGACGACGCCACGCGAGCCCCGGATCGCCCAGTAGCGACCGGGCGCCGTACCAACTTTTCACCGACGGTCAGGAGATCACCCGTGCGCATCACAAACCTGCGGGCCACACCGCTCGCCGTCCCGTTCCGTCAACCTGAGCGGTGGGCCTTCGGTACCCGGTCAGGGCTGGTCAGCATCCTGGTCGAGGTCGAGACCGACGACGGTGTCACCGGCATCGGTGAAGCAGCGGCGTACCCGAGCGCCGACATCGTGCTAGCGGTGCTGCGCTCGCTGGAAGACCTCGTCGTCGGCGAGGACCCGATGCGCATCGAGCGGCTCAGCAAGCGGATCGAGCTCGTCGGCACCTGGCACCACGTCAAGGCGTCGAGCCCGGCCATCGCAGCCGTGGAGATGGCGTGCTGGGACATTGTCGGCAAGATCTGTGGGCAGCCGCTGGTCAACCTGTTCGGCGGTCGGGTCCGCGACGAAGTCGAGTTCTTCTACTACCTGAGCCAGCAGGCACCGGCGCAGATGGCCGTGGACGCAGCCCACGGTGCCGACGAGGGGTTCCGCACGTTTTACCTCAAGGTCGGTGCCGACGACCCGGCGCTCGACATCGCGCGCGTCGAGGCCGTTCGCGATGGGGCCGGTGCCGACGCCCTGATCCGCGTCGACGCCAACGAGTCGTGGTCATCGGGGGCAGCGATCCGCATCATCAAGCAGATGGAGCCCTTCGGCCTCGAGCTGGTCGAGCAGCCTGTGTCCGGACGCAACCTCCAGGAGATGGCCTACGTGCGTGCGCGCGTCGACACACCCATCCTGGCGAACGAGGCGTCGTGGACCCGCTACGACCAGCTGGAGGTCATCCGACACGGTGCTGCCGACGCGGTATCGCTGGACAACCAGATGGACGGGGGTCTGCTCAACCTCAAGCGTGGCGCGGGACTGTGCGAGGTCGCCGGCCTGCCGGTGCTCAAGCACAGCCTCGGAGAGCTGGGCGTCGCGGTCTGCGCCGCCGTGCACGTTCTCGCCTCCACTCCCAACTTTCTCCCGGCGAGCCAGTCGTACGCGTCGTTCCTGCTCGACGACATCCTCGCTGACGCCTCACCACTGCCCTACAAGTCCGGGAGACTCCGCGTGCCCACAGAACCGGGCATCGGCGTACGCCTGGACAAGGAGCGTGTGGAGAAGTACGCCGAGCTGTACCAGCGAGGGGCTCGGGCGTTCGCCTTCGCCGATAGTGAGGCGATGGTCGCGACCCCGGTGCTGCCCAAGAGCTGATCGACCGTCCCCTTCATCGCTGCGCTGGTGGTGCAGAGTTGCTCACCTCCTGGCGAGTTCCGCCAGCTCCTTCTCTGCCTCCGGTGTTCCGGGGCAGTAGGTGCCGCGGATCGACTTGCCGGCCGTCTCGGTGACGAAGTAGAGCGCCACCAGACCGACGACGCACGCCGCCATCATGTAGTAGGCCGGGAACAGACTGTCGCCGGTCTGCCCGATGAAGTAGTCGCTGACGTTCAGCGCCGTCCCCCCGAACACCGAGGTCGCCACGTTGTAGACGATCGCGAAGCCGGCAAAGCGAACAGGCGTCGGGAACATCGCCGGGAAGGTCGAGGAGATGGTGCTCAGCTGCAGCACGTACACCAGGCCCAGGACGATGAAGGCCACCACGGCCCAGGCGAAGCTCACCGCCATCAGCATGTACATCGGGATCGCCAGGACGAAGATCCCGATCAGGGAGCCGTACCACATCGGCTTCCGGCCTATCCGATCCGACAGCTTGCCGCCCAACGGGATGAACAGCATCATGACTAGCTGGCCGACCGAGACCATGACCAGCGCCTCCCTGGTGCTCAGCCCGATCTCCTGCTGGACGTAGGTCGGCATGTACGCCAGCAGCGTGTAGTTGATCAGGTTCAGCGCGATGACCAGACCGAACAGCTGCGCCATCGGCCGCCAGTAGCCGATCAGGAGGTCGCGGAACTGGGTCGAGGTCTTCTCCTCCTTGAGGCCCTTCTCCTCGGCCTCGCGGAAGACCGGGGTGTCCTCGAGCCTCAACCGCAGGTAGAAGCCGATCGCACCCATCGGCCCGGCGAGGAAGAACGGCAGCCGCCAGCCCCAATCGAACATGGTCTGCTCGCCCAGGCCGACGAGAAGACCCAGCGCGATCAGGGAACCCAGGGCGTAGCCGCCGAGGGTGCCGAACTCGAGGAAGCTTCCGTAGAAGCCGCGCTTGCGGTCCGGCGAGTACTCCGCCATGAAGGTCGCCGCGCCGCCGTACTCACCACCGGTCGAGAAGCCTTGCAGCATCCGCAGCCCGAACAGCAGGATCGGCGCGGCGATGCCGATGGTGTCGTACGACGGGATCAGCCCGATGCAGAACGTCGCAGCCGACATGAGGATGATGGTCAGCGACAGCACGGCCCGGCGCCCGATCCGGTCGCCGAGCGGGCCCCACACCAGGCCGCCGAAGGGTCGTGCGATGAACGAGACGGCGAACGCCGCGAGAACCCAGCCGGTCGCGTTCTCGCCCTGGGGGAACAGCGCGGACTCGATGTAGAGCACGAGGACGGCGAAGACCCCGTAGTCGAACCACTCCGTGGCGTTGCCCAGCGCGGAGGCGGTGATTGCCTTCCGTAGCACTCCGGGGGGCGCGTCGTGTGTCTGCGCTGCGCTGCCGTCGGTCGGTTGGTCGGAGGCCATGACCACTCCCTGACGAGTCGATCAGCAAGGGCGGGCCCACCGGCCGAACGGCGTCGTGCATTGTCGTAGGT
>JACDHG010000017.1 GCA_013821195.1 Propionibacteriales bacterium | reverse complement strand
GCTCTACACAGCCCCGAAGACGCTGGCGGTCGCCCGGCTCGTGGGCGGCTTCAACGAGGTGACCGGCACGGTGGAGTCGGGTGTCCACCACTCGAGTCTGGGTTCGCTCGTCCTTCCCGCGGTAGCCGACGTCAAGGGAAGCGCCATCCTGCTGGTCCGCAAGGAACGCCTCGGCCTCGTCGACGCCGAAGCGACCGCGACCGGCCGGGTCGTGGAGGTGCGGCAGTCCGGACCTCACCAGGACGTGGTCGTCGAGCTCGATCGCGCGCCGGTCGATCGAAGAACCAGGGTGGAGGTCGAAGTGCGTCTCGGGACCACCCTCCGCCCGGGGGATCGCACCGGCGTGCAGCTGCCGGGACCCGATGGTCTGTGGGCCGTTGATCACCCGGTGGTAGAGGATGCTTCCCAGATCTCTCACGCGACCTCGGAGCCTGCCATCTTCGACAGCACGACCGGGGGTCGTGGCTGAGCCTTGGTTGTGTCAGTCGACTTTCGTTGACGTCACGGTCATGGTGTCGCTCCGGTTCGGGTTCCGGAATGGGCGACGACTTTGTCGGCTCCCGGCAGGGGTGACCTAAGAGTGGGATGGGGCAACAGCACCGCGAGGTGTCGATTGGCGTCAGGGTCGAGAACGCTGTGCTGCACGCATGCTGGCACGATCTCGCCGGTCTCGGGGTGGGCCATGCTGTAGACGCAGGCCCTCAACCGTTCCTGGGCCTCGTGGATGGTGGGGTCGTCCGCCTCCCGACCGGACTGGAGCTGTTCCCAGGCAGGCGTGACGACGCTGGCATCCATGAAGGCGTGCACGACGAACGTCAAGATTTTCACCTCGCGACGCGCGAGGTGACCCATCAGCAGCGGCAGTCCTCCGCATCGGTCGACGAGGCGCGAGGACCACGCCAGGACCGTGCCGACATCGCGCGGGTGGCGGAGAAGAGCTCGCGCAGTCTGCAGGACGACCAATGCTGGTCGATCCGGGTCACGTTGGAGTGGGCCGTAGTCGGCGAGGTAACGGTCGCGCAATGCGAGATCGCTGGCCGATTCGGCGTCGAGGAGAGGGATCCATCGTTCGCCGACTCGCAGTCCGAAGGCCGTCCGGTTGCACTGCGGGTGTCCGAACGCCAGCGCGTCCCAGTTGATCGAGTGGCCGACGCCGTCCTCGATGCGGCGCCAGACCTGGTCGATGCTCACCCCGGGGTCGTTGTCGTGCCATCGGCGCGGGTCTCCGACCCGGGCGGCCGGCTGGAACGACATCATCGAGTACCCCATGGCCGGAACGGTCTGCACCACTTCGGCCACCTGGTCGAGATTCTCGGACGTGATGGTCATCGTGTGGGCCAAGTAGGCCTTGAGGCCCCGCAGCCGACGCAGCTCCTGGAACATGGCGGCGAAGGCGCGACGGTGCTCGTGGAGGTCGGACTCACGACGCGGTCGCGGTATGCCGCGACGTCCGCGCATGAGGGAGTCAAAGTGGGCCGCGAACGAGACACGGGGCAGCCGAAGCTTCCCGTCGGGCCCGGTCACGACGGCCTCGAGGTAGTCGGGACCGAAATCCCCGTGCGTCATCGACATGGGCTCGCGGCCCGCGGCTCGCATCGCGAGCAGTGCCTCGGCGTGTGCCTCGGGCTCCAGCAGCGACACCTCGCCGCCGATGAGCTGAGCATGCGCACGCGGTCCCCGCAGTCGCCGCAGCAGCGCCATCTGCTCGGTGACCTGCCGCAGCGTGTGGCCGCCGTCGACGCGCACCTTGTTCGCGTCGGCGGAGTGGTAGCAGGGCGAGCAGGTCAGGTTGACCGAGGAAAGACACCCTGAGTTCCCTCGCAGCCGACCGCGGCCCGCCCGATCACCTGGGACGGGGTGCGCACCGACTCTGGCAAAGCACTCCAACGACGCGCGAGGGCGGCGCGCGTCTCGGGGTTCGAGAGTCGCGTGGTCACCTCCCAGGCACGAAGACGAGCGAGCGGGCGAGCGATCGCGCGTGGAAGTCTCACGCGTGGAAACCCCGGCCTACGCCAAATGGCTTCCCGACACGCCCAGGCGGAGTTCCTGCGCCCAGTTCGACGAGCTCGACTGGGCGTGGAACGCAGCTCGCGGGGCACGTCGCGTACCGCTGTGGGGTATAGGTCTCCGTGGCGTGCTGTGGCGTACAGGAACGTGATAGTCCTTGGCCCAGATCCGCGTCGGTGGTCCGATCGCCGCCTGGGCTCAGGAGGAGGTCCGGGGGACCGGCGACGCCGACGACGTACATGAGGGCTCCTCTGAAAGACGGATGATGTGGCTGGAATGTAGCGCGACGCCATTTCTCGCACTGTGATCGCGCCTACTGTCACTTGTCCCGGAGCCTTGTGTAAGCAGCCTCACGGTCCAGGTCACCTCCGGGGGCTGGTCGTCGGCACGGTCGCGAGGCGACCGCCCTGGAGTCGGGGACCCTGGTGGGCCACCTGCGCCGCTCGGGCGCCTGTGCTCCCCGGGCAGCGGGCTTGCCGGCCCCTGACGAGACGTATGGTGACGTAATGCCGAAGGACGCCACGGGCCGGACAGATGCTGTCGCTCAGACTGCGAGCGGTGCGGGCCTGTTGGTCAGTTGTCTCCCGATGGTCGCGATGTTGCCCGGGTTCGCCGGCAGTGTCCTGGGTGTGGTCGGGCTCGGTGCGTCCAGTGCGGTCGTCAGCCGGGTCGCTCCTGGGCACGGGTAGCGCGACCTCGACCCGTCCAGACCCTGGCACCGACGATCCGGCGACCGGGAGGTGTGACCTGAGCGGCCACGACGCTACAGCCCCGATCGGGTTGCGAGACGTGTTCGCGCAACGCGGCTACGGACGCCTGTGGGCGGCGCGGACGGTGTCCCAGTGGGGTGACACGTTCAACTTCGTCGCGCTCGCGCTGCTGATCTACGACTTGACCGGGTCGGGGCTCGGTGTCAGCGGTGTCGTGGTCGCCGAGATCGTGCCAGTCCTGCTCCTGGCGCCGCTGGCCGGCCCGTTGGTGGATCGGTGGCCACGGGTCCGCGTGATGATCGGGTCGGACGTGTTCCGACTGGTGCTCGCGGTGCTCCTGGCGGTGTGGCACGCCGCGCCTGTCGGGGTGTACGCCGTTGCGTTCGCCATGTCGTTCGCAGGCGTCTTCTTCAATCCGGCCGCCTCCTCCGTCCTTCCGGCCCTGGTCCCCAGGGAGGCGCTTGTCGCGGCGAACACCGGGATCTGGACCGCCGCCGTCCTGTCCCAGATCGTCCTGGCGCCGCTCGCGGGTCTGCTGGTCGTCTCCCTCGGATACGGTGCCGCGTTCTCGATCAACGCCGCATCCTATGCCGCGAGCGCGCTGCTCCTGCGGTGGCTGCGGGTGCCGGGACACCCCGATCAGGTGCCACGGCGACGGTTGCTGGTCGAGGCCCGCGAAGGGGTAGCGGTACTGGTGCGACACCCGCTCCTGCGCACGCTCGCGGTGGTGCAGTTCCTCGCCGCCCTGTCGGCCGGCGCGACCAGTGCCCTGCTGGTGGTACTCGCCCGGGAGCATCTGGGCGTCACGGGACGGGGATACGGGCTGCTCGTGGGCGCCATCGGCGTCGGGGCCGTGCTGGGTCCCCTCGTCTTGCTTCGGCGGGTCCGGAATCCGACGCGACCGCTGTTGGTGTTCGGCCCGTTCGGGTTGCGGGGCCTCGTCGACCTAGCCCTGGCCTCCACCACGTCGGTCCCGTTCGCCGCCGGCACACTGGTGCTGTACGGCGTCGGCACCTCCACCGGGGCGGTCACGTTCAACTCCCTGCTGCAGGCTGAGACACCGGAACACGTCCGTGGACGTGTCTTCGCCTCCATGGACGTGCTCTGGCAGAGCGGCCGCCTGGTCTCGCTCGGCCTCGGCGGCGTCGTGGCCGATGTGTACGGCATCGAAACGGTCTACTACCTCGGAGGCGCATTCCTTCTCGTCGCCGCGGCCGCTGGACTGGTCTCGACGAGGAACGGACCCGCGACTGGGACGATGGGTGGCTCCCACCCGTCGTGACGTCCCGACCCGGCGCGGGCTCGTGGCCGTGCGCTGCTTCGCAGTTCGGATCACCAGGCGCGAGGATGTGCTTGAGGTTTGGCGGGGTCCTCGCGGTAGTTCGGCCACCCGATCCTCGGCGTCATCGGCATCACTTCGTTCCCGATCGGGGAAACCCAGCCCGAACGCGGCATCAGCGAGGAACCATGATCCGACGAACCCTCACGGTTCTGCGTGCGCTCGTCGCGCTCATGGCCATGTTTGGCCTCGCGTTCCGCGTACCGGTCCTCCTCGTGGCACTCACCGGCAACCCCGTCCCCATCAACTGGACCTCGAACCAGCCGCTGACAAACGACCCTTCTGTCGGCAGACTGGGGAGCAGTGAGTCATCGGGCGGCCGGTGGGCAGTGGTCGTCTTCGGATCGGTGATCAGCTCGTCGGAAACGGGGCTCACGGGATGTGCACGTGACACACTGCAGCCGTGACAGCCAATGCCCAGGTAGAGCTGATCCGCTCAACGGAGCTAGCGGCCGGCGTCCCCTACGCTTAACGCGGCCATAACGCCGACGGACTCGCGGCTAGTCTTCACGGCCGGGGCTTGCCCGCTCGACGACGCCGGCACCACTGTGGCGATCGGTGACGTACGCGGCCAGGCCGAGCAGGTCATGCTCAACCTGCGGACCGCTCTACATGTCGCAGTGCTTCGTTAGCTAAGCGTTCAGGAAGCGTCGGGATTGGCCACGATCGATCCGGCGTAAACGACTCCCAGCCGTCACAGAATGGTGAGCCCCACGTTCTGATGACGTCCTCGACTTCCTCCGCAGTCGCCCGGATCGCGTCTGCTTGATCCGGGCTATAGCGGCCCTGTTCGACGGCAAGAGCCAACTCGTCCTCATCCTTGCGCTCGAACCTTCGATCCGGCTCTACCCAGACGTCGAGCACATGGTCACGGCTTCGCGTCGTGCGGTCACTGCGGACGTGCGGGTCTTCGATGTTGACGTACCAGCCCTCGAAGGCACCGGAAACCCCGTGAAAGAAGTGCCAGACCGACCAGCGTCGCCCGGGCTGATAGACGCGCAAAACCGAGTAGTCCGACCAGACGGACGCAACTTGCCGACGCGGCACAAGGAAAGCGTCGCCCCTCTCTGCCCGCAGGTCCCGACCGTCGTCGCGCACGAGTTTGAGCACCGGTGTGTCAACCGCAAGCCACGCGACGAGCCCTTGCTCGTCGTCGCGAACGACAGTCATCGGTGCCGCAAAATCGAGTCCGGGCTGCCCCGGCTGCCCGTAGCGCCACATGATTTGCGTGCCTTGCTCCCAGAACTGCATGTTTACATTCTGCCCGGTCCAATGCGACATATCCGCGAGCGGAACGCCCGGCTCCAGTCGACGTCAGCTCATGCAGCGATGAGCGCGCCCTCGCCGTTGTCCTCGCTGCGCCCTTACCTCCCGGCACGGCGATCCTGCGCAGCCCCGGTCACGTCGGCTACGGCGACGACAGGCGCGAGGTCCAGGTGCTCGTCGAGGGCCGCTGGGGCGACGGCGACCCCCGTACCTCCGGGCCCGGGCTTCGGGGTGGCCATCCATCCCAGGCCCAGCCGCTACCGGCCGCTACACCCTCTACCACCTGGCCAGCGGCCGCGGGAAGGACTCGATCGACGTTGGTGGGGTGCTGGCAGACTTCACCGGGGTCGCGGTCCACGACGGGCTGACCTCCTACCGCCGCTACGACGTCACCCATGGGTTGTGCGGTGCACATCACCTGCGTGAGCTGGCCGGGATCGCCGAGGCCACCGGCCAAGACTGGCCGGTCAACCTGGCCGACCTGCTCTGCGAGATCCACAAGTGCGTGGAACTCGCCAAGGCCAACGGCGCGACCGAGCTCTCGGCCCGCCGGCTGGCGGGATACCGGCGCCGCTACCGGTCCCTGATCACCGAAGGTCAACGACTCAACCCGCCCCCCCCGGACCGGGAAACGCGGGCGACCCAAACTCGGCCCCGCCGGGTCACTGCTACGCAGACTCGATGAGTACCAAGACGACGTGCTCCGCTTCGCGGTCGACTTCGCCGTACCGCTCGATAACAACCAAGCCGAACGAGATGTCCGGATGATCAAGCTCCAACAGGAGATCTCCGGCGGATGGCGCTCCGAACAAGGCGCCAAAGCGTTCCTCGACGGTCCTACCTGTCCACCGCCCGCAAACACAACCAGCCCGCCCTCGACGTCCTACGACAACTTTTCGCCGGCACGGTCTGGATACCGACACCGTCGGCGCCGCACCCTGATCAGCAGCCAACTCAGGCCCGCGGACCTGAATAGTTACTCTGGCGATCCCAATCGTGATCCTGTGAGGCCAACCCGAGCGACCCGCTGCGCCGCATGTGATTGCGTGTCGGTGCCGGCGATGCTCGCAGACTCCCGGGGATCTGAGCCGAGAGAGTCGTCCATCGCCGGACACCACCGGTGGGCGACCCGCAACCTCAACCCCGGCCAGCAAGCCCTAGTCGTGCTCCCCCACGCCTGCCTCTGAACCGTTCGCTTGCTGTACGAAATCGCGGGTGCCGTGCACCTCGTAGTCCATGCCGAATACCTCCCGCAGCCGGGCGATTGCCTCCAGCTCTCGCCGGCTGTGTGGGCTGGCACAGGATTCGCCCTCGTCGCCCGGCACGGGGTCGAAGGAGTGCAGCACAATCTTCTCCATCAGTTCCCCGAGGCTGGTGTCCTCGAACTCGGCCAGGCCCTTCAGCACCTGTACCATATGTTTCTCCATCCGCACGCCGAGTTGCACGCGCTCCACGATCCGTTCCACTCCGAGCTCCTCTCTATTACCTAGGGACCATGGTAACAGCTCGGTGGAGGGATGCACACCGAATACGCGCCACCCAGAACGGACGGGCTCCCTCGACGGTCAGCCGTGAGCTGCGCCGCAACGGACCCGAGCCGGGCGCGTGTGCACGAGGCAAGTACACCCCGTATGCGCAGAAGCGGGCCGAGCTCCGGCCTCGGTTGGTGCCGGTCAGGCCGTGATCGAGGTATATCCGGGCCGGCGAGACGCCCAGTGCCCTCAGACCGTCGTGTTGGGCGGTGAGGTCTTGCTGGTCGGTGGAGCAGGGTGCGTATCCGATGAGAAGCGCCGCCATGGCGCACCTTCCTGTGTGGGGCCAGGCCGCCGCAAGGCGGCGACTCCTGGCAGCGGCCGAAGCCGATACCACAACGACACCCCGAACATCCCGGTTCGCAAGGCGATCGTGCAGTGGACGGTCCCCGACGTGAGTTGATTGGTTTGGCTCGCCGCTCACCTGCATGTGCCGCTGCAGACCGGTTGTACGCGGCGGTCAGCGCCCGAGAACTGACAGGTCGCGGTCCGCGGCTGTTTGGACGAGCCGATCGTCGAAGGACGCGATCGTCGCGCCGGCGGCTTCAGCCGCAAGTAGGACACAACAGTCCGGCATCTTCAGCCCTGTGCTCGCACGCAGCTGCGCCAGTCGAACAGCCGTGTCGGGAGGAAACGGCAACTCGTCCACCTCGAGGTCGCGAAGAGCCGTCTGCACCGGCTCAAGGCGACCATCACGAGCGGGAACGACCAGCACCTCCGCCAACGTCAGCGGGTTGGTCCCGAGATCGTCGTCGATTGCTCCCGCCAGCAGCGTCTCTGCGGCCACATGATGATTGTCCTCACTGTCCAGAAAGGCGATGAGAACGCTGGCGTCAAGAACGATCACGCCGGCCATTCCTCGCGGAGCTTGTGCAGGTAGTCCGGTCCGTAGGCGCCTGTGAGGATCCCGCTGTGTCGCCGGACAGCGGTGAGTCTGCGCTGCCGCCGCTCCTCATGCACCTGCTGGGCAGCGTGGTCGCCTTCGAGCGCCAAGCGCACGAGCAGCTGCGGTCGGCTCAATTCGGGCCACCGGCGGGCGGCCGCATCCAGGGCGACGGCAAGGTCGTTGGTCTCGGTCACGAAGTGACGAGGGCGGGTAGTCGGCATACGCAGAGTGTAGCACTCTTCGTCATGGTGCTACACGTATATACAGGTGCAGCATTGCGTTCGTCCCGTTCACCGATCAGCCATCGGGGCATACCAACGAGATAGGACGAGCTCGTGCATAATCGTCGGGTGGATCTGCCGCTGTTGGAGGAGGACTTCCAGTCTGAGGGCATGATTCAGCCCAGTCGAATCGTTCCTGACGTGAAGGCGCCCGAATGCGGGGTCTTCTGCTTCTTCGGAGATGTTGTCGCCGAGACGGTCGCTGTCCGCCCAGAGCGCCGACAGGTGGCGGTGCTGTCCAGCGAGGCTCGCTTGACCCCGGTGTGGGAGATCGAAATCTCCGGTCGCAGGCTGGCGGTCCTCCAGCCAGGTGTGGGAGCGCCGCAGGCGGCCGATTTCCTCGAAGAAGTCATCGCGATGGGTTGCACGCGAATAATCGCGTGTGGAGGGGCTGGGGCGTTGATTCCGGACCTCGTGCGGGGACATGCCGTTGTCGTGGGCAGCGCCGTCCGCGACGAAGGTACGTCGTAGTGGGACGACCGCAGGTGGATGTCCGCACGGGAGGCGCGCGACAAGCTGTTCTGGGTCGCAGCGGAGGTCGCCATATCGTTGTAAACAACTCACCAACCGTCGGTCAACGTTCCAGCCCGCTCTACGCAGTCGCGACCGGCGTCGAGATTCACAAGACGATCGGCTTACGGAACCGGCCGCGTAGGCGCGAGAGGAATCCACCGTCGTCGATCGTGAGCCAGTTCAGTGATGAGGTGCTCCAGCGCGACGGTGGCGGTGGCGCGGTGGCGGCGGTCTCGGTCACGACGTCGCTGGACGTGCGGCGGAGTTCTACGCGGCGGTCCTGACGGTGGAGGACGCCCTGGCCGGGGACGTGATGATCGCCGACCGACTTGACGGACAACCATTGGACGCCCGCCACGGCGCGCCGTGGCGGCTCATCTCGCCCGGGCAGTACGGCTACAAGAGCGTCAAGCACCTGTCGCAGATCGAGTTGCACGTCGATCGGCCACGCTCCCAGCTCGGCACCAAGGAGCACCTGCGAGCGCGGGTCGCCTCCGAGGAACGTCACTCCCTGAGATCCGGCCGGGTACTGCGCTGGCCCTATCGGCTGGTCGTGCCGCTGACCGCCGCGCTCGCAGAGCGACCGTTACGGCGGTCGGCCCGCAAGACGCCCCAGCAGGGCCAAGGCGTCCCGTAAGCCGTTGGCAGGCTCATGGCGATCCCCCATCTCCCCGCAGTGCTCCGGGTGGTTCGTCACTCAGTTCTGCGGTCGGCCGCCGAACCGCCAGCTGTGGATCTCGACGTCGTCGTACAGCCTGGCTCTTGCATAGGGACTGCCCTCAACCAGGGCCTCTACGACGGTCCGGTTTGCGAGTTCTACCAGCATCGCTGTGCCCAGCCAGTCAGTGCCGTCCTCGGAGAGCAGCGGTCCGAACACGATCAGCCCCTCGCGAGAAGGCCCGGCGAGCAGGTAGTCAAGCTGCTCGTCGCGCAGCTCGGTCCTCCGCAGGGTGGCGCCCGGGCCGCCGTGAGCGATCACGAGAAACCGGCGACCACCGTGCCCAGCGAAATCCCACATCGTGCGCGCCAGCGTGTTGCGCCAGCGGCGCACCAGTACTTCCTCGAACATGCCAGCCGTGTAGTAGGGCTCGCTGAACGCGAAGGTCCGCGCGGCGTCGCCGTCAGGAGGTCGACCAGGTGCATGCTGCCGGTCATCGTTTCGTCGTCATCACGAGCGAGAGTCGGGCCACGAGCGATCAACGCGTCCGCGTAGCGATCCATGAACGACCAATGATCTTCGGCCAGCTCCCGACGCAGGTCACCGATGCCTGGTCTATCGCGGCAGTAGACGAAGTACTCCAAGGCGGACTCCGGATCGACGGCAGTGGTGCGAAGTCTCCGCCTCCAAGCCTACGCACCCGTCCAGGAGCCCGACGACGGGCTGAGCAGGCGCTCCGAGCTTCGACCAAGACCCACGTGAGGTGTGCCCGCAGGCGAACCCGTTCCGCTCATCGATCCGCTTGCGGTGACGACAACATTGTCGTGCCGCCCTGGCCCCGGATCTCGTCACCGTACGGCTCGACGCAAGTGACGCTAGGCGGGGGCCACCGTCCGTCGCATCACCGTGTGGTTCTTGCCCTTCGGCCCCTGGTAGGTGAAGCCTGCGCGCTCGTAAAGAGCGCGAGTGCCGTTGTAGAGGAACGAGTTCCCGACCCTCTTTCCACCCGTGGTGTCCCGATAGCGCGACCAGATCCGGGTGGGCGGCGACCCTCCGATTCACCACGGGGCGACGCCAAGGTGGTTCGGCTCACTCGCGTTCCTGAAATCGTCAGATCATCCGGATCCGGTGCATATTGTTGTCGCGATCGGGGCGCATGCGAAGGCGCGTCTTTCCAGCCGACAGTGCGCCACGAAATCGGACAGTCTCCGCCGCCGGGATCGGGAATGAACGGTCGTCGGGTCGGCTAGGCGCGCCAGATGTCGATTGCTGTCTCACGCATCTGTTCGCTGAACCGGCCGTCGGGACTGACATCTGCGAGCAGGTCGCGAAGCTCTCCCTCGAAGACGGGAACTCGGTCTCCGAAGAGGTGCGGTGCCGCGCTGGACAGGGAGAACACGCTCGCCACCACATCGTCGCAGCTGCGGACGACAACCGCCCCGGGCACCTCGATCCGGGTGGGGCGGTTGAAGCCGGCGGCCAGGTATGTCTCGGCTTCGTAGCGTCCTCTGTCTTCCTCGCTGATCGAGACCTCGGGCAACGAGCGCTGTCCTGCTCGGCGCCGTCGGCCCAGGAAGCGCTTGACGAGAGCGTCGATCTCCCGTCGTGGCGGCCTGGGGTGGGGCAGCGTCACGTCGCTGTCGATTCCTTGGTGTGTAGTGGCGTGCACGTGCACCAGGATGCCGTCGGCGGTGAGCGCAACATGGAGAAGGCGAGCCACGCGGGCCCGGTCCATCCAGTGAAACGACTGCGCCAAGGTCGCCACGCTGAACGGGCCGAGGTCGGGGGGCAGGTCCTCGGCCCGCATGTTCACCCAGTCGACGTTGGTGATCCCCGCCGCGGCTGCCTGTCGCTCGCCCTCGGCCAGCATGTGCGGGTCAGCGTCCAGGCCCGTCGCGTGCCCGAATCGAGGAGCGAGCAGCAAGGTGAGAGAGCCCGGCCCGCAGCCGACATCCAGAAGTCGACCCGTGCCGTCGAGCGAGAGCGCGGCGGCCAGCCGGTCGACCAACTCGTCTGCGTACGGCACCCGTCCGTGGACGTAGTAGGGCGCACTGCCCGCATACAACGAAGGATCCCACTCCCATCCGGCATCGCTCATGGGACCAGTCTGCTAGCCCTGTCACGCGCACGACCACACATCGCCATGAGCGAACATCGCGCCTTACCGCGTGATGACGGTTCTGGGACCGCGGTCTTACCGCCGGGAGCGGACCCTGCGTCCGACGTGGCCGAAGAGATGGGTCGTCAGTCCACCCAGCAGAGGTCTCGCTGTCAGTCTTGATCAAGGTCGTACCTCGGCCGATCATCGACGGGTTCCTCGTGAGAGCTCGGTGAGGGTCGTTCCGCGGCGCCGTCGGACGAGGGCTCGCAGGGTGCTGACGTTGGTGTAGCCGACGGCTAGGGCCACCGACTCGGGGCTTTGCTGGGTGGTGCGGAGCAGAAACGTCGCTTGGTCGATGCGAATCTCGTGTACGAAGTCGAGGGGCGACGTACCGAGGGCCGCGGCCGTGGCGCGTTGTAGGGCGCGTTCGCTCAGACCGATGTGGCCAGCGACCTGATTGATCTGCAGTGGCGCGTCGAGGTGGTTGCGCACCCAGCGTTCGAAGGCTTTGATCGCCGGATCGGCGCTGGCGAGCTGCGCAGGGACCGCGAACGACGCTTGTGAGGGGCGGTCGCCGATGAGCAGGTGCCTCGCGACACGCTCGCCCAGCTCAGGGCTCTGGCGCGCGACGATCGACAGGGCGAGATCGATGTGCGCGAAGGCCGCGCCAGCGGTCGTGACGTGGTCTTGCTCGGCGATGGTGAGGCGTTCGTCCAGGTGCACCGTGGGGTAGCGGGAGCGGAATGCGGGGCCGAGCCACCAGCTGGTCGTCGCGAGCATGCCGTCGAGGATGCCGGCCTCGCCCAGGAAGAACGTCCCACTGCAGGCAGCCGCCAGAGAGCTGCCCGAGCCCGCCTGGACGCAGAGCCACTCGAGCACCGGGTGGGCCCGCACGATGTCCACGACCTCACCGGGAGCGTGAAGCCCCACCGCGGGCGCCACGATGATCTCGGGTCGGGTGTCCAGATCCGAGATCGGGGTCGTCGTGAGCTGCAGCCCGTGCCCCGTCCGGGTCATGTCCGAGGTGCCTACGACGGTCACGTCGAACGGCGGAGCAGGCATCTGCCCGTCGTCGCGTAGCGCGTTCGCCGCCGCGAGCACGTCGAGCACTGCGCTAAGGCCGGAGTCGAACATCCCGTCCACTGTCAGCACCGCGAGCCTCATGTCGGAAACGGTATCCAAATCGGCGGATCCGCCGTGTCGCAACCGGCGCCTTCACGCGTACTGTCGATAGAAACCCCTGACGAGAGGAATCATAATGACTGTAGACCGAGGACTATTGGCGCTGCTCGAGGCCAAGCCCGGCAAGGGCGAGGAGCTCGCCGACTTTCTCAAACAGGGCAGGGAGCTGGCGGTCGGTGAGAGCGGCACCGTGACCTGGTACGCCTTCAAGCTCAGCGACACAACCTACGGCATCTTCGACACCTTCGAGGACGAGGAAGGCCGACAGGCTCACGTGAACGGGCAGATCCCGGCCGCGCTCGCGCAGGTCGGCCCGGATCTGCTCGCGACCGACCCGGACATCCGCACGATCGACATCCTCGCGGTGAAGTGAACCCGGCTGGACTGAATTTCGAGCGGAGGGGTGACGGGACACCGCTGCTGTTGGTGCACGGGCTCGGCGCGAGCTGGCCGTCCTGGTCGCCCATCCTCGACGACCTGGCCGCACACCGAGATGTGATCGCGATCGATCTACCTGGCTTCGGTGACAGCCCACCGCTTCCCGGCAAGGTCTCGATCGCGGCCCTCACCGACGCGGTCGCGGACTTCATGTCGTCGCAGAACCTCGCCGGGAGCGACACTGTGGGCAGCTCGATGGGTGCCCGTATCGTGCTCGAGCTCGCTCGACGCGGTACCGGGGGAGACACGGTCGCGCTCGACCCGGGCGGCTTCTGGAGCCCGGGCGAGCTGCGCTTGTTCAGCATCTCCTTGAAGGCGTCGCTCGCCCTGGTGTTGCGTCTGCAGCGCGCCATGCCCGCGCTGACGGGCAACCCGGCCGGACGCACCGCGCTGCTGGCGCAGTTCTCTGCCGCACCCTGGCGGCTGCCCCCCGATGTCGCGTTGCACGAGATGCGCAGTTTCGCCAAGGCCGCGTCATTGCACCAGGCGCTCGACGCGCTCGTTGACGGCCCGCTGCAAGAGGGCGCTCCGGCGGGCTCGACACCGGGGCGGGTCACGATCGGCTGGGGCCGGCAGGACCGTGTCACACTCCCGCGTCAGGCCGCCCGTGCCCAGCAGCGCTTTCCCGACGCCGAGCTGCACTGGTTCGAGCGGTGCGGTCACTTCCCGATGTGGGACCAACCACGCCAGACAGCAGAACTCATCCTTGCCCGCACCGGAGGACGAGGGGACACTGCTTGACGACAACCGTCAAGTCGGTCTGCCTCGACGAGGTCCGTCGCGTCACCGCGCCGGGGGGTCAGCCCAGTAACATCGCTGTCGTCGATTCGGCGGCAACCCGTCGCGCACAGCGGCGTACTCGCGCCCGTGGACGTCGATGCCACGACTCGTACGGCGAGGCAAACCTCAGCCAGCAGAGCCCGTCGTCGAGGCTTCGACACCCGGTCACTGAACTGACAGCATTCCTGCTCTGATGAGAGGTTGAGATGGTCAAGGCATTCGGCTACAACAGCAACGGCGGTCCCGAGGTACAGGAGTTCCTCGATCTCGACATGCCCTCGCCACTGCCCGGCGAGTTGCTCGTGGAAGTCCGAGCCGCCGGGGTGAACCCTGTCGACTGGAAGATCCGCCGCGGCATGTACGGCTCAGGCGGGCCGGACCTGCCGGCCGTACTGGGTTCGGAGGTCTCCGGGGTGGTGCGAGAAGTCGGCGAGGACGTCGAGGGTTTCTCCGTCGGCGACGAGGTCTTCGGCTCTGTGGCTACCGGGTCTGGCGGCTATGCCGAGTACACCCTCGTCGATGCCGGCGCGGCCGCCCACAAACCCCCACAGGTGTCCTTCACCGACGCGGCCACGTTGACCGTTGCCGCGGCGACCGCCTACGACGGCGTGACCCAGTTGCAACTGCAGACAGGCCAGACGCTGCTGATCAACGGAGTCAGCGGCGGGGTCGGCGTGGCCGCCGCGCAGATCGCACGAAACCTGCACATCAATGTCATCGGCACCGCCGGGAAAGACAAGCAACCGCTCGTCGAGTCACTCGGCGCCACCCTTGTGCCCTACGGCGATCGCGTCGCCGAGCGGATCAAGGAACTTCTTCCAGGCGGCGTCGACGCGATCCTCGATCTCGCCGGAGGCGACGGCCTACGAGCCGTGGCCGATCTGCTTGCCGAGCGAAGCAAGCTGATCAGCGCAGCTGATCCGGACACGGTCGCCGACCTCGGGGGACACGTGATCGAACGCGACCGCACCCATCGCGTCCTTGAGATCGTCGCCGGCTTGGTCGCTGAGGGCAAGTTGGACCCGCACGTGGAGGACATCCTGCCGCTCGACCAAGCCGGGGAAGCCTTGGCAGCCGTCGAGGTCGGGCACGCCAAGGGCAAAGTCGTCCTTCAAGTCAGTTGAGGTGTGCCGGGACGGATGACCTTTGGGGCACGGCGGTTTCGTTCGATGTCGTTAGTCGATTCGATTGGGGTACGGATGTTGCTTGGCGCATCCCCACGAAGGCCCGTTTGCTCAGCGAGCGACGCGCTACAACCGGAAACTGCGCGACCTGATCCTCGACCGCCGCGGCAGCCCCGGGTTCCTCGTCTCGCAGCGTACGCGTTGACCGGTACGCATCAGGGCGACTTCAAAGGGGTCGTGCCGACCGGGAAGGCGATCGAGGTACGCGGGGTGCAGATCGGACGGTTCCAGGACGGCAAGATCACGAACGTTGGGGAAGCACCGACGAGCTCAAAGCGGTTCGGGGTCGCGCAACCGAGCCCCTACAAGCACGTCACCGGGCTCGAAGGTCTGCATCGGCTCCTCGCCGTGAAGGTGACACGCGAGGTCGCCGACACGCTGCGCCGGGCAGGAACCGGCAAGGCGGGACCGGACGCCCTCAGAGCGATCGCGAAGGCCTACTGCGACTACGCCAAGGACCACCCCGGCTGCTACGCCTACCTCGTGCGCGCCCCCGCTTCAGGTGACGACGACCTCGAGGAGGCTGCCACCGAGATCCTGTCGGTCCTCGATGCGGTGTTCGCCGGCTACGGCATCGGCGGCGACGACGCCGTGGACGCGGCTCGCTTCCTGCGCAGCACGCTTCACGGTTTCGTCAGCCTCGAGCTCGGGGGCGGATTCGCGATGCCCCGTCCCGTCGACCACAGCTTCGAACGACTCGTGACCGCAAGCGACCAGGCACTCGCCCGCTGGTGAGCCCGCTGCTCCGGCCTCCGGGCGGGGGTGGGAGGGCTGACGATCTCGGTTGGCTGCGGCCGACGTTGCCTGAGGCCTCGACCGGCAACAGATCGCCGACCGGCCGACCGGATGCATGTCACCTCGGTGCCTGCCGGTCTGCTGACGGGGGGGCGGGTCTCGGGGCGAGTCCGACCACGAGGAGCCCGATCCCCAACGACAGGAGCAGGGCGACCGTGGAGCCGTTGCCGTCGATCCAGTTGGTGGAGCGGCCGAACTGCGCCAGCTGGATCAGTGCCGAGGCGACGTACGCCGCTCCGGTGGCGAGGACGATGCCGCGCTGGCCCATCGCGCCGCCGATGACGGCGCCTGCGCCTAGCACGGGAAAGACGAGCAGACCGAGGCCTTGCACGAGCACGAAGTTGTTGTTCCCGCTCGTGGTCAGCGCAAAGCCGAGGCTGACGACTCCTGCGGCGCCGAGCGCGATGGCGGCACGGTCGAGAGGGTGCCGGGTCATGACAGCCTCAACAGGAGTCGTGACAGTCGGCTGTCGGACGCCTGCCAGATCGGTCTCATCAGCGCGTCCAACCCGAAGCTACGGCCGGCTGCGGTGGCGAACACGGCGATGTGAGCCAGGATCATCAGGTAGTACGACCACTCCCACTCGTTCGGGGCGTTCATGACCGACATGGTGATCGCAAGGGTCTGACCGAGGCCGATGAGTGCCCACAGCCGCGTTGCCAGCCCGATCAGCAGAAAGGCTCCGACGGATGCTTCCACGAGCAGGGTCGCCCACGCGAAGAAAGTGAAGTTCGGTAGCACGAGATGCTCGACCACCCAGGAGAAGGGGGGAACGACGGGGTGCTCGACCGCGTCCTCGGTGTAGCTGCGCAACGCGGAGAAGTCAGGCGGTTTCTTCCACCCGGCATTCTCGATCCACAAGAGGGCGACTCCGATGCGCAGGACGGCGAGACCGATGCGAGTGGTCAGCGAGTCCTCACCGTGGTCTGTCGAGGGCGAGCCTCGCCGCGTTGTGGTGGCCATCAGCAGTTCCTTCCAGGGAGCAGTCCGCAGGCCTTCACGATAGGTCAGATATCTCGCTGCAACGGTCCCGACGGTGAGATGTCACTGTCACGTAAGGGACGTGGCTCAGGTGCATCGGAACACTGCACGACCCTCGGCGGCTCCGGCGACCTGTACGGCCAGCACGTCACGCATCACGTCGAGTACGTCCGACAAAGGCAACGGTGAGTCGGAAACCTTGAGGTGCGTGTTGGTGACTGCCACGGGATGCCACCAGGCCCCGTCGACTGTCAGCGTGGGCTCGGGCTCGACGGTGTCGAGGGAGACATGCAGGCCGTCGTCCGCGAATCCTTCGGCGGCGACCGGTCGGATCAGCCTGTCTTCGACTGCGACGCCCAGGTTGTCCAGGGCCGCATGCAACCGACCGCCGGTGGCCAGGTCCTCGTCGCGGAGGGTGGCGGCCACCCTCACCCGGAAACCGAGCTCACGCGCCAGCCCGATGCCCACCAGCGCACGTGCGTGTGACCCGGAGCCCCGTTGCCGGTCGTGGAGTGCTGGACCTGCCGAGTCAAGGCTGACCTGCAGTGTCACACGCTCACGGTCCATCGACTCCAGCGTCTCGCGCCGAGTCCCTCTCCCGAAGACCATGGCGTTGGTGAGGATCACGACGGGCACCCGTTCGGACCCGTACGCGACCATCGCACCGAGGTCCGGATGCAGGAATGGTTCGCCACCGGTGACCAGCAGCTCCCGCCCGCCCTGGGCGACGAACTCATCGATCGCGGTCGACGCGACATCCAAAGGCAGCAGTCGCGGATCCGCCTTCGGACTTGACTGCGCACAGCAGTAGTCACAGGCCAGGTTGCAGTGGAAGTTGCTGTACAACCACAAGCGACTGCCGAGCGGCGCTGCGGCCCCACCGGTGAAGACGGGTTCCTGGACGGCGCGGGTCCGTTCGCCACGCAGGATGGCGAGCCGCCACGGACCTGAGCCTGCTCCGTCGTCGACCACTGTGAGGAGCTCGTGCCCGGCCAACCGTGCCCACGCCGGCAGGTCCACCAGCACCGACTTCTCCTGGGTCCGCAGCAGCAGGACTTCCCCCACGTCGATACCGCGCATGGCCCCTGTCAGTGACAACAACAGTCCGCTCCCGCAGTCGTCCGTACCGCCGTCGAGCTCGGCTGCGGGGTGCCAGGGGCCTACGGTGGCGGGGGTGATGTCGGTGGTGGACATGGCCAACCCTCAGAACGTCAACGACGCGGCACCGTCGGCGAGCAGTGCGACCAGCGTCGCGCCACCGACGATCGTGGCTCCGCCGATCAGGTCGTCCTCCCCGATTCCGCGCTTCTTGGCGCACGGGCTACACACCAGGAACGTCCCGCCCGCACCCAGGTACGACGACACCAGCTCCCCCATCGGGGCGAACCCTTCTTCGTGCAGCTCCTCTGCCACACCATTCTTGGCCAGCGCGACGCCGTCTGAGGACAAGAAGACCGTCGTGTCCTGCCCCGACGCCACCGAGGCGCCGGCGACGACGATCGCCACACTGCAGCGGTCGACGTCGTCCGTGGAGTGGGTGAGGTTGATGACCAGACCGTTCATGGTGAGGTGAGTCCTTCCGGTTGGGGGTTGGGTTTCGCCTGACGCCACGGCATGCCTTGTCGGGTGGCCGTAGCGGCGGCGGAGACTTCGAGGTCGTAGTGCGGACGCCCGTCGGGCCCGCGTCCGCACCCGAGGTACACATGCCCGGTGAGATGACACCAGGCGGGTATGTCGATCGGCGCGGCCGGATCGGTGGCCACTAGACGCACGACGGTGCCGGCGGGAAACCTGCGCATCCGCTCGACCAGCTGTAGCAGCAACTCACCGCACGCACGGTCGCCACCGTCGATGGCGCGGTGGCTATCGACGCGTGGCGTGCCTGAAACGGACCTGGCCATCATCCGAGCGTAGCCGACCGACCAGCTGACGCTCGTGCCTGCCACAACCTACCGATGGTCGGTGGCGTGGATGTCGAAGGCGGTGACTCGGGCGGAGAGCAGGTCGACCAGCGGTCCGAGCAGCAAGATGACGAGCAGCGTTCCCGGACCGATGGCCGCACCCAGAAGCCACCCTGCCAGCGCGCCGAGTCCTTGGAGCGAGCTGTAGCTCCACCGAAACGGCACGGGCGGGTCGAACGCGAGCGCCGCGGCCTCAGTCGGGCCAGCGCCCAAACCGGTGCCCAGGTATCCCGCGACGCCACATGCGAGCACTGGAAATGCCAGCACCAGCAGTACGACGCGGAGCCCCAGGTGGTCGGGCGCTTCGACGGTGGCCAGCAGCACCGCGACGACTGCACCGACGACCAGAGGCTGCACGACCGTCCCCGGCCCGGGCTTGAGCCCTCGCAGCCAAGCCAGCCAGATCAGCAGCAGACCGACCGCACAGTTCACCAGCAGGAAGGAGATTCCCCCTGCGATGGAGAGACCGTTGATCAGGGTGGAGTACCCGTC
Organism: Propionibacteriales bacterium; assembly: GCA_013821195.1. Taxonomy (GTDB): domain Bacteria; phylum Actinomycetota; class Actinomycetes; order Propionibacteriales; family Nocardioidaceae; genus JACDHG01. Next base: position 826 of record JACDHG010000017.1, on the reverse strand, counting down.
GGACCCCAGACCGGCCAGCAGCAGCAACGCGACCCCCAACCCCAACACGAGGCATGCGGTCACCAGTTGAAGGAGCCTGCGCCGCATGGCCGCCATGATCGCAGCCGGCAGCTGCGAGGCGTGACCGCCCTGAGGACCGATTCTCGTCTAGGGCTTTCGCTTCCCGTTGACACCTCAGTGGCTCATACCGGTCCAAGCACCCCGTCCGCTCGAAGGTTCAGGATGCCGTACCTGACCATCTCACTCCACACCCGCAGACCGCGATGCCCTGTCAGCGCCGACAGCACGGCGTCGGGAATGCCTCCGATCCCCAGCTGCAAGGTCGCTCCGCCGCCGAACCGTCCGGCGACAAGCTTCGGCGTCATGACGACTATTCTCACAACCATGGCGCTCGTTGTGTGACCAGCGCAAGATCCCTGAGACGAGGAGGCGGCAGTGGCGTCGAGCAATATACGAGAGCAGACAGAGCAACTGTTGGCGACGGCGCACGAGGCAACCAGCGGACGCGGCGCCCATCTGCTCTACGGCGGACCGGAGACCACTCTGTCCCAGACAGTCATCGCCCTGCGCAATGGCGCCTCCCTCGCCGAGCACCAGAATCCCGGCGAGGCCACCCTGCTCGTCCTGCACGGGACCGTGCGTCTGCATGCCGGCGACGAGTCGTGGGAGGGGAGCGAAGGGGACCTTCTCGTCGTACCCCCGCAGCGTCACGGACTCCATGCGCTCACAGACGCAGCCGTCCTGTTGACAGCCGCCAAGCTTCACAACGCCCGGTGACGGCACGCGGTCGTGGCATCCCAACTCTTCGGCCGACGCCGAACTGAGC
>JACDHG010000082.1 GCA_013821195.1 Propionibacteriales bacterium | reverse complement strand
GTGGCGCCCGGCCCTGCTGGGGTCTGGGAAAGGTGATGTGGGCATCATTCCTCCTGACGCCTGCGGAGTTAGCTGTCGGGTTCGGGCTTGGAGGTCGCCCGGCCGCGCTGTTGGCGGCTTCACCCCGGTGGCGCCGGTGTCGGTGCCACGTTGGTTCCTCCGTACCCGCCGTGTGACGTGTGAGGGCATCCAGACACGGCGGGTCTCGGCGACGTCCAGAATGCGACCCGCATGACTGCGGGTCGCCCATCAGCCTAAGAGGACGGAGCCGATTGTCAAACGCGTGCGGGCCGGACGGTGGAGAACGAGGACCCGGGGGGACCCGCGCAGGTCGGAATGGTGGAAAACCAGTGCGGATCGCTCAGCCGCAGACCGCTCCGACTGCGGCCGACTGCACGAGCTTCCGGTACTTGGCAAGAACACCCGTCGTGAAGCGGGACGGCAGTGGCTCCCAGCCCTCCCGACGGTTCTCCATCTCAGCCTCGTCGACGAGCACGTCGAGCGTCCGGTTGCCGACGTCGAGCCTGATCCGGTCGCCGTCGCGGACGAACGCGATCGGCCCGCCGTCAACGGCCTCTGGGGCAACGTGGCCGACACAGAGCCCGGTGGTGCCGCCGGAGAACCGACCGTCGGTCAGCAGCAGCACGTCCTTGCCGAGGCCCGCGCCCTTGATGGCACTGGTGATGGCAAGCATCTCGCGCATACCAGGGCCGCCCTTTGGGCCCTCGTAGCGGATGACGACGGCGTCTCCGGCGACGATGCGGCCCTCGGCGAGGGCGTCAAGGGCAGCACGCTCGCCGTCGAACACCCGGGCCGACCCCTCGAACACGTCGTCGTCGAAGCCGGCCGATTTCACGACGGCGCCCTGCGGCGCGAGCGAGCCGCTCAGGATCGTCAGACCACCGGTCGCGTGGATGGGGTTGGCGAGTGCACGGATGACAGCACCGTCGACGTCTGGCGGGTCGATGTGCTCGAGGTTCTCGGCCAGCGTCTTGCCGGTCACGGTCAGGCAGTCGCCATGGAGCAGGCCAGCGGTGAGCAGCGCCCTCATCACGACGGGGATGCCGCCGACCCGGTCGAAGTCGCTCATCACGTAACGGCCGAAGGGCTTCAGGTCGCCGAGGTGCGGCACCCGGTCGCCGATCCGGTTGAAGTCGTCCAACGTGAGATCGACGTCTGCCTCGCGGGCGATGGCCAGCAGGTGGAGCACCGCGTTGGTGGAGCCCCCGAGTGCCATCACGACCGCGATGGCGTTCTCGAACGCCTCCATGGTGAGGATCTGTCGCGCAGTGATCCCCTGCCGGAGCATCGCGACCACCGCCTCGCCGGACTTGTGGGCGAAGCCGTCGCGACGCCGGTCGACGGCGGGTGGGGACGCCGAGCCGGGCAGCGACATCCCGAGAGCCTCGGCGACCGAGGCCATCGTGTTCGCCGTGTACATGCCGCCGCAGGCCCCTTCCCCTGGGCAGACGGCGCGCTCGACCCGGTCGACGTGGGCACGGTCGAGGAGGCCAGCGAGGCAGGCTCCAACGGCCTCGAAGGCGTCGATGATCGTGACGTCGGTGTCCCCCACCCGGCCGGGCAGGGTCGTGCCGGCATACAGGAAGACCGACGCGAGGTCGAGCCTCGCCGCCGCCATCAGCATGCCGGGGAGGCTCTTGTCGCAGCCAGCCAGCAGCACCGACCCATCGAGTCGGTCCGCCATCATCACCGTCTCGACGGAGTCGGCGATGACCTCGCGAGACACCAGCGAGAAGTGCATCCCGTCATGGCCCATCGAGATGCCGTCGGACACCGAGATCGTGCCGAACTCGAGGGGGTAGCCACCGGCGGCGTGAACACCATGCTTCACGGCCTCCGCCAACCGGTCCAGCGACAGATTGCACGGGGTGATCTCGTTCCAGGACGAGGCGACGCCGATCTGCGGCTTGGCGAAGTCGTCATCGCCCATGCCCACGGCGCGCAGCATGCCCCGAGCCGCGGTCGCCTCGAGTCCGTCCGTGACGACACGACTGCGGGGCTTGATGTCGACCATGACCGAAGCCTACGACGCTTGCGCAGAGTCGCGGTGCGTTGGATCTGCCCGCCGGCGCGGTCGTATGCCGACGGCTGATCAGGTGATGACTGCGGCGCGCAGGCACATCACGTCGGGGAGATGACCGGCCAGCTGCGTCCAGCTCTCGCCTGCGTCATTGCTGGCGAAGACACTGCCGTCTCGTGAGCCGAGGTAGACACCGGTGGGCTCACCGGTGTCGGCAACCATCGCGTCGCGCATGACGCAGGCGTAGAAGCCCTCCTCCGGGAGGCCCTTCGACAGCTCCGCCCACGTCGCCCCTGCATCTGTCGACCGCCAGACCCGGGGTCTGCCACCGGGAGGTATGCGCTCACCGTCAGCGACCACGGGGAAGACATAGACCGTGTCGACGTCGTGCGGATCGACCACGATCGGAAAGCCGAAGTCGCTGGGGAGACCGGCTGCGATCGAGGTCCATGACTCACCGCCGTCGTCGGTGCGGTAGACGCCGTGATGGTTCTGCAGGTACATCCGCTCGGGATGGCCGGGATGGCGCGCCACCTTGTGGACGCACTGCCCGAACTCCGGCCAGGGGTCGGGGAGGAAGTACGCCTTGACCCCGGCATTCGCAGGGTTCCAGGACTCGCCGCTGTCCTGCGTCTGATAGACGCCTCCGGTCGACATCGCCACGGTCATGCGTGCGGGATCTGCCGGGTCCGGCAGGATCGTGTGGATCGCCTGGCCGCCGAAGCCTCCTCCCCACTGCTCGCGGTGCGGATGGTCCCAGAGCGCGCGCACCATCTCGAACGTCTCGCCGCGGTCAGCACTCCTGAACAGCGCCGATGGCTGCGTGCCGGCGTAGACGACCCCGGGCTCGCTGTCCGGCGCCGGAGTGAGCTGCCAGACCTGCTCGAGCGCCGACCCGGTGTCCTCGGGGAACCGGATCGCTCCGTTGGGCGTCTCCTGCCACGACCCCCCGAGATCGTCGGAGCGGAAGACCTGTGGACCGAAGTGGCTGCTCATCGCCCCGACCAGCAGCCGGGTCGAGCCACCTCTGGTGTCGATCGCGCAGGAGAAGACCTCGTTCATCAAGAACTCCGGGCCGGTCATCTCCCATGAGGTACGAGCCTGGTCTGACCTGGCGACCCACAGGCCTTTGCGGGTCCCGATCAGCAGCAATGTTTCAGACATCCCGCGCGCCTCCCCGAGTATGGACGGGCCAGCGATCGGCCACTCTGGACGAGCTTCGACTCGAGGCCCAGAAGCCGACACTGTCGGCAGCCAGAACCGGGCGCCCAGCCCGCACCCAGACTACTCACATCGTTGCGATGTGGTCGGATCCACGGACGACGTGGAGCAACGGCTCCCCCGCACCGATGCGTTGGAGCTGGCGACTGACGAGAGCGTGCGAGCGTGGCCACATCGCCGACGACGCACCACCCACGTGCGGGGTGAGCAGGAGACCCGGCGCTTCCCAGAGCCGGTGCCCCTCAGGTAGCGGCTCGGGGTCGGTGACGTCGAGGGCGGCTCGGAGTCGACCCGACTCGAGCTCGGAGAGGAGGTCGTCTGTCGAGACGATCGGACCTCGAGCGACGTTCACCACCAGAGCACCATCGGGTAGCTGTGACAGGAACCACGAGTCGACGAGGCCGGCTGTCTCCTCAGAGAGCGGCACGATCAGGACAACGATTTCCGCCTCGGGCAACAGTCGCGGTAGGTCTCCGATGGCACGAACCCCGCTCCGCCCCGAACGGCCGACCATGGTGATCTGACACTCGAACCCCTCGAGCCGGCGGCTGATCGCGTTCCCGATGTTCCCGGCGCCGATCACCAGCACGCGCCGATCAGCGAGCGAGGACGACATCCGCTGGTCCCAGGCGCGCCGGTCCTGCGCGCGGACCAGGTCCGCCAGCCGTCGTTGCGCAGCGATCATCAGGCCGACAGCGAGCTCGGAGGTGGCAGCGTCGTGCACTCCCGCTGCGTTGCACAAGGTCACATGGTCGGGGAGGTAGGGCAGCACGTGCTCGTACCCCGCCGTCAGCGTCTGGACGGCACGCAACGCGGGCATGTCGGGAAGTACCTCCACCACCCGGCGGGCGAAGCGGTACGAAGGCACGTAGAACTCGCACTCAGCCGCAGACTCGGGCCAGCTCTCGGTCGCATCGACGTACTCGACGTCGATTCCCTCCGGCACGTCGACAAGCTCCACCGGGTCGAACGGCACGAACGCGAGCACGGGTCGATCCTATGGACGCACCGTCTCCTCGTTCTTGGTTACGTGACGTTCGCACACCTGACACAGCACCGAAGCACCAGCCCTCGAGCGTCGTCTGCGCACGGGCTGTGTTGGTCGTTCTGGCACGATGACCGCATGATGTCCGGTCGAGCACATGCCTTCGGTGCCGTGTCGGCTCTCCTGTTGGTGACCGCCTGCGGAGGTACGGAGCGTCAAAGCGACGGGGACAGGCCAGACGACCCGGGGACAGTCACGGGGACCTTTGACCCCACCACGATCGCCTCACCTGGCGACGGGTCGAACTCCGTGCGGGTCGAGGACACCGTCGCCACAGACCTCGAGGCGCCGTGGGGACTCGCGTTCCTCCCCGACGGGTCTGCTCTGGTGACGGAGCGGGATCGGGCCACCATCTCGCTCGTGGACGGCGGCAGCACCCGCGAGGTCGGCAGGATCGTCGAGACCTCCCCCACCTCGGAGGGTGGCCTGCTCGGCTTGGCGGTGTCGCCCGAGTTCGAGACCGACGCCACGATCTTCGTCTACGTCACCACGACCGACGACAACCGCGTGCTGTCCATGACGTACGACGGCTCGACCCTCGGTGCACCGACCCCCATCCTCACCGGAATACCTAACGGCGAGATCCACGACGGGGGGCGGCTCGCCTTCGGCCCTGACGGATGTCTCTACGTCTCCACCGGCGAGACGGGGGACGGCGATCTCGCCCAGGACGACGACTCGCTCGGCGGCAAGATCTTGCGCATCACGATGACGGGCGAGCCGGCCCCGGGGAACCCTGACGAGAGCTCTCCGATCTGGACGAAGGGCCACCGCAACGTGCAGGGCCTCGCCTTCGACGACGCCGACCGGTTATGGGCGAGCGAGTTCGGGTCGGACGTCTGGGACGAGCTGAACCGGATCGAGCCAGGCAACAACTACGGCTGGCCCGCCGCCGAGGGTGACTCGAACCTCGAGGGTTTCGTCGACCCGCTGGTGCAGTGGAGCCCCGACCAGGCCTCACCGTCGAGCGTTGCGTTCGCGGACGGATCACTGTGGGTGGCGAGTCTGCGCGGTGAGCGTCTGTGGCAGGTGCCGGTGAGGTCGGACGGCACACTGGGCCAGCCCGAGCCTCACTTCGTCGGTGCTTATGGCCGACTTCGCACCGTTGTCGCCGCGCCCGACGGCACTCTTTGGCTCACCACCAGCAACCGCGACGGCCGAGGGACTCCCGGTCCGGAGGACGACCGGATCCTCGAGGTCGTCATCGACTGAGCCCTCTCACAGATTCGTCCGACCAGAAGCGCGCCACCCACGCCTGACCCACCCGGACGAATCGAGGGCGTCAGCTGAGCTTCTCGAGCACGAGCTCGCGGACGCGGCCGGCATCGGCCTGCCCACGCATCTCCTTCATCACGGCACCGATGAGTGCACCGGCCGCAGCCACCTTCCCGGCACGGATCTTGGCCGCGACATCGGGGTTCGCCTCGATCGCACGGTCGACCGCCACCGACAGCGACGAGTCGTCGGAGACGACCTCGAGCCCGCGAGTCGTCACGACGTCTCCGGGCTCACCCTCACCGGCGAGGACCCCGTCCAGCACCTGCCGCGCCAGCTTGTCGTTGACCCGACCGGCGTCGACGAGCCCTTGCACGGCAGCGACCTGGGCAGGCGTGATCGGCAGCTCCGCGAGCGTCATGCCCGCGTCGTTGGCGCGGCGGGCAAGCTCCGACAGCCACCACTTGCGTGCCGAGGCTGGACTCGCACCGGCTGCCACCGTCTCCTCGATCAGGCTTTGCGCCCCCGCGCCGAGCACGTCGCGCATCTCCAGGTCGCTGAAGCCCCAGTCTGTCTGCAACCGGCCGCGACGCATCGCCGGGGGCTCCGGCAGCGCCGACCTGAGCCTGTCGACCCACTTCCGGTCGGGAGCGATCGGGACGAGGTCGGGCTCGGGGAAGTAGCGGTAATCCTCGGCGTCGGACTTCACCCGGCCCGAGGTCGTGACCCCCGTGTCCTCGTGCCAGTGCCGGGTCTCCTGGACGACCCTCTCCCCGGCGTCGAGCCGTGCGGCCTGCCGCGACACCTCGTAGCGGATCGCCCGCTCGACCGAGCGCAGCGAGTTGACGTTCTTCGTCTCGCTGCGGGTCCCGAGCTTTGCATCCGCCGACGCCCGCAGGGACAGGTTGACGTCACAGCGAAGCGACCCCTGGTCCATGCGTACGTCGGAGACGCCAAGGCCGCGGAGCAGCTCACGCAGGTGTGCCACGTAGGCCTTGGCGACGGCAGGAGCCCTGACGCCGGTGCCCTCGATCGGCTTGGTGACGATCTCGATGAGGGGGATGCCGGCCCGGTTGTAGTCGACGAGCGAGTGTGACGCGCCGTGGATACGGCCGGTGGCACCGCCGACGTGCAGCGACTTGCCGGTGTCCTCCTCCATGTGGGCGCGCTCGATCTCGACGCGCACCGTCTCACCGTCGACGTCGACGTCGGTGTAGCCCTCGAAGGCGATCGGCTCGTCGTACTGCGAGGTCTGGAAGTTCTTCGGCATGTCCGGGTAGAAGTAGTTCTTGCGGGCGAAACGGCACCAGTCGGCGATCTCGCAGTTGAGGGCTAGCCCGATGCGGATCGCCGACTCCACCGCCTTGCCGTTGACGACGGGCAGCGCGCCGGGGAGCCCGAGGCAGACCGGGCAGGTCAGCGTGTTCGGCTCTGCTCCGAACACGGCTGCGCAGCCGCAGAACATCTTCGACGCGGTGTTGAGCTCGACGTGGACCTCGAGGCCCATCACCGGGTCGTAGCGCGCGACGGCCTCGTCGTAGGCGACGACGTCGGGCACCGTCCGGTGGCTCGGTGTCGTCATAAGCCGACCTCCAGCCGCGGCGCCTGGTCGAGCAACGGTCCGCCCCACCGATCCACCAGCATCGCCTCGAGGGCGGCGCCGACCCGGTAGAGCCGGGCGTCCTCGAGTGGAGGCGCGAGGATCTGGAAGCCCGTGGGCAGCCCGTCCTCGTCCGCGAGACCGCTCGGCAGTGACATGCCCGGCACGCCCGCCAGGTTGGCCGGGATGGTGGCGATGTCGTTGAGGTACATCGCCAGCGGGTCGTCGATCTTCTCCCCGATCCGGAACGCAGTCGTCGGCGCAGTCGGCGACACGAGCACGTCTGCCTGCTCGAACGCCGACGCGAAGTCGCGGGAGATGAGGGTGCGGACCTTCTGCGCCTGTCCGTAGTAGGCGTCGTAGTAGCCGCTGGACAAGGCGAACGTGCCGAGGATGATGCGGCGCTTCACCTCGTCTCCGAAGCCTGCCTTCCGGCTCGCTGCCATGACCTGTTCCGCGCTGGGATCCCGGACACCGTCGGGGGCGACGCGGCGCCCATAACGCATCGCGTCGAACTTGGCCAAGTTGCTGCTGGCCTCGCTGGGAAGGATGAGGTAGTAGGTGGCGAGCGCGAGCTCGAAGTGCGGGCAGGAGACCTCGATGACTTCCGCACCGGCATCGACGAGCAGCTGCACCGACTCTTCGAAGCGCGTGCGCACGCCCGTCTGGTAGCCCTCGCCTCCCAGCTCCTTGACCACCCCGATCCGCAGTCGGCTGATGTCACCGGCGCGGGCGGCCGCCGCCATGGACGGCCACTGCGTGTCGATGCTCGTCGAGTCCAGAGGATCGTGGCCGCCGATCACGTCGTGCAGCAGGGCGGCGTCCAGCACGGTGCGCGTGACCGGCCCCGCCTGGTCGAGGCTGCTCGCCAGCGCGATGAGGCCATACCGCGACACCCCGCCGTACGTCGGTTTGACACCTACCGTGCCGGTGACTGCACCTGGCTGACGGATCGAGCCGCCGGTGTCGGTCCCGATGGCGAGCGGAGCCTCGAACGCGCTCACCGCGGCGGACGAGCCGCCGCCGGACCCGCCGGGGATGCGGTCGAGATCCCACGGGTTGTGGCTCGGGCCGAAGGCGGAGTGCTCGGTCGAGCTCCCCATCGCGAACTCGTCCATGTTGGTCTTGCCGAGGATCGGGAGGCCCGCTGCTCGCACCCGCGCGACGACGGTGGCGTCGTACGGCGGGACCCAGCCCTCGAGGATCCGCGACCCTGCGGTCGTGGGCAGGCCCTTGGTGGTCGCGATGTCCTTGACGGCAATGGGGACCCCGAGCAGCTCGGGGAGCTCGCCACCAGCGGCACGGCGCTCGTCGGCAGCGGACGCCTGGGCGAGCGCGCCGTCGGCGTCGACGTGCAGGAACGCGTGCACGGCGCCGTCGACTGCGCCGATCCGGTCGAGATGCGCCTGAGTGGCCTGGAGCGAGGTGACATCCCCATCGGCGAGCGCTGACGCCAGCGCCGCCGCCGAGAGGCGAGTGACGTCACTCATGGCTCCTCCCCCAGGATGCGGGGCACACTGAACCGCTGCTGCTCGGACGCCGGCGCACCCGCGAGGACCTCGTCGGGAGTCAGGCTGGGCCGTGTCTCATCGGCACGGAACACGTTCTGGAGCGGCAGGGCGTGTGACGAGGGCGGGATGTCGTCGGCCGCCACAGAGCTGACTGCGGCGACTGAGTCGACGATGACCGCCAGCTGCGGGGCAAGGTGGTCGAGCTCGGCGCCGGACAGGTCGATGCGGGCAAGCTGCGCCAGCCGGGAGACCTCGTCGCGGCTCATCGTCGGGGCCGACTCGGGTCGCGGCGCAGATGGGGGGTCGGACATGGCCGCAATCCTAGAAGGGTGGCTCACTCCTGAGAGCGACGGCTCTCCCCGGACGCCCGAGCAGCCACGAGAGGCTGACCTCTCCGCGGGCTAGGGTACAAGCCCCCGCTGGGGCGAAGGAGGGTGGAGCGTGCAGGCGTATTCCTTGTTCGAGCCATACCCGGTGTCCGGGACGAGCATCAAGAGCGCCGCCGAGGACACTCGCGGGCGGGTCGCGTCCGTCGACCAGGTGATCGCGCAGCTGGAGCAGGACCACCGCCAGGCCGTTGCCTCCGTGTCGGGAACTCTCGAGGAGTCCGTGGCCGACGCACCCACCGAAGCTGTCACCCGGGCCAACGACGTGCTCCAGCAGGCTGAGTACGCCGCCGGCTGTCTCGAGCTGTTCGGGACCGACATCGACACCTACAACTTCGAGAGCGCCTACCCCCGTTCCATCAGCAGGCTCAACGCCGCCTACTCCGCCGGCCTCAGCGACGGCTTCGGCGCCGAGTACGAGGCACCCGCCGATGATGCGACACCCGAGGAGCGGCAAACCGCCAATGACGACTACACAGCCGCATGGAGAGACGGCCGCCGTGAGCTGCTGAACGTGCTCAACACAGAGAAGGCCCTGCTGGACGGCGAGCTCGATCAGGCCGCCACCAGCGTGAGCACCATGCTCACACAAGGACCGACGCAGGCGAACGTGACCTCGCTGTGGGCCGCGGGTGTGCTGCCGCCGTACGCGCCGGTGCTGTTCCCCGGCATCTACCTGAGCGGCGGTGACCTGCCGCCGGAGGCGCAGCAGGAGCTGCTGCAGTACCTCATCGACCACCCCGTGCTGCTGATCAACACGCCTAGCGCGCTCGCCCTCGTCATCGCCGGCCTGCCCACCGACATCCGCACGGACATCTACGTCGAGCAGCGGATGGAGTACCTTCGCCGGGAGGGCTCGCTCACCGGTCCGAACCCGGGCGGCCTCTACGAGGACTGGGTTCGCAACACCGTCGAGAACGGCGTCTCGATCGACACCCTCCTCGAGATCGCCCGCGACCACGACATCACACCGGACTCCTTCGACGTGCTCGACGGGATGGAGATCATCACCGACCCGGACGGCAAGTCGTTCTTCA
>JACDHG010000239.1 GCA_013821195.1 Propionibacteriales bacterium | reverse complement strand
GCTGCCATCTCCACCGGGAGCGCTGCGGGGGCGGCGCGAGCGCCCGCATCGCCTCCAGCTCCCGCACCGGCAGAGTGTGCCAGTCGGCCGGGAGCTGACCGAGCATCTCTTCGAGCCGCACGGACATCTCGACATAGGACAGCGAGTCGCCGCCAAGGCTCACGAACGTGGACTGTCCGTCGGCAGCGGGACGGTTGAGGAGCTGGGCGTACAGATGTCTCACCGTGGCCGGTCGACCTGACGCTGTGGCTGCTCCTCGAGCGCCCTCGGCCAGCGGGCTCGGCTCGGCCGAACGCAGTGCCGCGTGGTCGACCTTGCCGCTGTCCAGCCGTGGCAGCTCGTCCACGAGCACGACGCGCACCCGGCCGGCCGGCAGCCCGATCCGACTGCCGACCAGCCTGACGACGTCGGACTCGGTGGACGGGTCGGCGTACCTGCGTTCTAGGGCGACGATGAGCCGGTCGTCGTCACCGGTGCACACGGCGGGGAGCCCGTGCTCCCCGAGCAGGCGCTCCACCTGGTCGAGGTCGATGCGCAGTCCGAAGACCTTCAGGAACCGGCTCCGGCGGCCGACCACCTCGTAGAGTCCGGTCGCGGTGCGACGTCCGAGATCACCGGTGCGCAACCGGTCGACGGTGCGGCCGGCCGCCAGGTCCTCGGGCCGCTCGGCATACCCCAGCATCACGTTGGGGCCGGTGTAGACCAGCTCGCCGACATCGGGACCGGACTGGCCCGGCGCCGGCTCGAGCGCGAACGCGCCGCCTTCGACCGGTCTGCCGATCGTGGTGGGATACCGTTCGGCGAGGTCGGGTGGGAGGTAGGCCATCCGGGCAGTCGCCTCGGTCTGGCCGTACATGACGAAGAAGTCCCATCCACGACCTCGACCGAGCCGCGCGTAGTGCTGCACCCGCTCGGGCGCGAGCCGGCCACCGGCCTGGGTGACCCGCCGCAACGTTGGCAGATCCATGTCGTCGAAGCCCACGCTGTCCAGCAGGTCGAACGTGTAGGGGACGCCCGCGATCGACGAACCACCCGACTGCTTGAAGCGTTCCCAGAAGTCAGCGTCGACCACGGGGCGGTCCGTCAAGATGAGCCCGGCCCCCCGCAGCAGATGACTGTTGACCACCGAGAGTCCGTAGCAGTAGTGCAGGGGCAGCGTCGTCGGTGCGCGGTCGCTGTCGTGGATGCCGAGGTATGACGCGATCGCCGCCGCGTTGGCCTGGACGTTCTCGGCCGAGAGCCGGACCAGCTTGGGCGAGCCGGTGGAGCCGGACGTGCTCATCAGCAGTGCGAGGTCGGGGTGCAGGTCGTGGCGGGTTCCCGCGCGCCGCTCGACGAGGTCGTCGCCGTCGCTTCGCCTGGACTCGGACGCATCGGCGATGACATCGGGGTCGTACCTGTCGACGAGCGACGCGAACGCGGCCCGGTTGTCGCCCGAAACCAGTAGCACCGGGTGACCGGTGCTGAGCGCGGCGAGGTACGTCACCACCGTCTCGACGTCGTTGCCGGCGGCGACCAGGACGAGCCTGCGGTGCCTCCCGAGCTCCGTCGCCCGGGTCGCCACCCGGTCGGCCAGGTCGCCGTACGAGACCACGCCGGCGTCCGTCAGTAGGGCGATGCGATCGCCGTGTGCAGCCAGGTCGCACGCGAAAGCCACCCCGAGGGGCTTCACCTGTGTCAGGGTGCTCCCCCTGGCGTCCAGCAAAGTCACGGCGACAAATGTATAAGGTAAGCCTTACCAATGTAAACCTCCGTCAGACACCAGCGCGCTTACGACTGTCAGCGGTTGCGGCCACACTGGTCTCATGCTCCTGTCCGACGTCGTCGAGGTCTCGAACGAGGTGGCCGCGACGCGATCCCGACTCGCGAAGCGCTCAACCCTCGCCACCCTGTTGCGCCGGGCCGAGATCGAGGACATCGAGATCGTCGTCACCTACCTGGCCGGGGAGCTGCGTCAGCGTCGGACCGGGGTGGGATGGGCGGGTCTCGCGTCGCTGCCCGAGCCTGCAGCCGCGCCGACCCTGACGGTGCACGTGGTCGACGCCGCGTTCGCAGCCATGTCGGTGCTGTCCGGTAGGGGCTCGGCTGCTGCTCGCTCGGCGGCAGTGGCCACCCTCTTCGGCCAGGCCACGGCCGCGGAGCAGAGATTCCTGCGTGGTCTCGTCTCGGGCGACGTCCGCCAAGGCGCCCTCGACGCGGTGGTGCTCGACGCGGTAGCCGAGGCGGCTGGTGTGCCCGTCGCCGCCGTACGGCGAGCGGCCATGCTGCGGGGCGCCACGGCGCCAGTGGCGTCGGCAGCGCTGACCGGGGGCGTCCAAGCCCTCACCGCCTTCACCGTGACACCCGGGCAGCCGGTCCGGCCGATGCTCGCGTCAACTGCCCCTGACGTCGGGTGGGCGTTCGCCAAGATCGGTGCGGCACCGTCCGCTGTCGACGTCAAGCTCGACGGCATCCGGATCCAGGTCCACAAGTCGGGATCTTCCGTCTCCGTCTTCACCCGTAGCCTCGACGACATCACCGCGCGGCTGCCGGAGGTCGTGTCGCTGGCACAGGCGCTGCCCGTCGACGGTGTGATCCTCGACGGGGAGGCGATCCTTGTCGACGTGTCCGGACGTCCCCGACCGTTCCAGGAGACCGCCTCCCGCACCTCGACACTGCAGGTGGGCCAGCGGACGGACGAGCGCCAAGAGATGCGGGGGTACTTCTTCGACTGCCTCCACGTCGATGGTGAGGACCTCATCGACAAGCCGCTGATCGAGCGGCTCGTCCACCTCGACCGGCTGCTGCCGACCGCGGCCGTGGTGCCGAGGCTCGTCACGTCCGATCAGCAAGCCGCTCTGACGTTCTTCGAGGAGGCGGTCGACGCCGGACATGAAGGCGTCGTCGTCAAGGCCACCGCGGCGACGTACGAGGCGGGTCGGCGCGGCGCGGGCTGGGTGAAGGTCAAGCCCCGCCACACGCTCGATCTCGTGGTCCTCGCCGTCGAGTGGGGCAGCGGCCGGCGACAAGGAATGCTGTCCAACATCCACCTCGGCGCCCGCGATGAGGCGGGTGCGTTCGTGATGCTGGGCAAGACGTTCAAGGGCATGACCGACGAGATGCTGGCGTGGCAGACCGAGCGCTTCCTCGAGCTCGAGACCCGGCGCACGTCGTACGTCGTCCACGTCCGGCCCGAGCAGGTGGTGGAGATCGCCTTCGACGGGCTGCAGACCTCGACCCGCTATCCCGGCGGCGTCGCGCTGCGGTTCGCGCGGGTGCTCCGCTACCGCGACGACAAACGGGCCCCCGACGCAGACACGATCGAGACTGTGCGGCGGTTGGCCGGGTAGCTGCCCCCGGAGGAGAACGGCGCGTAGACAGCACGACTCCCAATTGCCCCAACAGATCACATCGGCTGGGGCGCGTCACTCCGCCCAGAAGGACGCGGGTGGGTGACGGCACTCTCCTAGGCCAGGGCCCGCTAGCGAGAATTGGCACTCCGACGTAACGATAGGGCGGCCCGCGAGCCTCAAGGCACCGCCGCGAGCACCCCATCGAGCCACTCGAGGCAGCCGCGTAGGAGCAGCGCCGTCTCTTCGAGGCACCCGTTGTCGCAAGTTCATGGGGGACAACAAGAAGGGGTCCTCACTTGGAATGAAGGGTGCGCCGACGTCAGTCGTGGTCGCCGGCGTGCTCGACGAAGATCCGAGGTCGGGTCCTAGTCCGAAGGTTCGAAGGTGACCACAATCCGGTCGTACCCGAGGAGGTCTCCGATGCCGTCGTAGAGGCCGCTTAGGAACCCGGAGACCTCGGTCGTTCCAGTCCTGACCGCGATCTCCTCGCGGAGGATCTCCCACACGTTGTCGCCGGGAGGGGCCGAGTCCATCAGCGTGAGGTCCACCATGTTAGGCCCGTCGACGCGTCGCTCGGTCACGGCCAAGTGACTATCCCAACTATCCCGGTACCGCCCAGTGCCCGGCGGCGGCACGGCGATTATCGTGAGTTCGGTGCCCAATGGTGTGCCCGGACCCGGCAA
>JACDHG010000081.1 GCA_013821195.1 Propionibacteriales bacterium | reverse complement strand
GGATGTGGTCAAGGGCCACACGGAGCTCGACGACGACGACCCCGCCTGGCTCCAGCTGTTGGTCGCGGACTGGCAGATCATCGCCGACCTCTCGTTCGCCGACCTGGTTCTGTGGCTACCGGACCGTGAGGGCCACGGTTACTGGGGTGGTGCCCAGATGCGGCCCACGACCGCACCGACGGCTTTTGTCGACGACCTTGTCGGCTCGTTCGTGCCCGAGGGACGCCGCGCGCTCCTCGACTCGGCCTTCCAGGAGCGACGCATCGCCCGAGAGGGTGACCCCGAGTGGCGCGACGACGTCCCGGTGAGAGTCGAGACGATACCGGTGATGCGTGAGGGAAGGCTCCTCGGTGTCATCAAACGCAGCACGAACCTGCTGGGAATCCGCCCTCCCAGCCGGCTCGAGCTCTCGTACCTCCAGACCGCGAGCGATCTGACCCGGATGATCAGCCTGGGTCGTTTCCCGCAACCGGTCGAGCGCCGTGACTGGTCCGCCTCGCCCCGCGTCGGTGATGGTTTCGTCCGCACGGACGCGGCGGGTGTCGTCACCTATGCGAGTCCCAACGCCCAGTCGGCGTACCGCCGGCTCGGGCTGCTCGGTGACCTCATCGGGCAGCGCTACGCCAAGATCACGGCGGAGCTCGTCCCGACACCGGCAGGTCCGGTCGCCGAGAGTCTCGCCGTGACCTTGTCGGGCCGCACCCCGAGGGAGGCAGAGTTCGGCAACTCAGAAGCGACGATCGTCGCGCGGGTCATCCCACTGCGGCCGGCGGAGGACCACGACGGCGCGCTCGTGCTGCTCCGTGACGTGACCGAGCTCCGTAGCCGTGAACGCGAGCTGATCACCAAGGACGCAACGATCCGTGAGATCCACCATCGGGTCAAGAACAACCTGCAGACGGTAGCTGCCTTGCTGCGGCTGCAGGGGCGCCGGATGGATGCCCCCGAGGCACGGCTGGCACTGGAGGAGGCAGTGCGACGGGTGGGCACGATCGCGATCGTGCACGAGACGCTGAGCCAGACGTTCGACGAGCAGGTCGGCTTCGACGAGATTGCCGACCGGCTCAGCGCGATGGTCACCGAGGTGGCGGCAGGTGGGGGTGAGGTCGTGACGTCTCGGTCGGGATCGTTCGGGAGGTTGCCCGCGGCTGTCGCCACCCCGCTCGCGAGGGTCCTCACCGAGCTGCTCCAGAACGCCGTTGAGCACGCCTTCGGTGACGCGGGCGGTGATATCGACGTACGGGTGCTCCGACTGGCAGGACGGCTCGAAGTCGTGATAGACGACGACGGGCGAGGGCTCCCGGACGGTTTCGACCCAGCCCTGTCGGGTCGCCTCGGCCTGTCGATCGTGCGCACCCTGGTGGAGTCCGAGCTCGGGGGCCTCATCTCGCTGGGTCCCAGACCGGGGGATGGCACTCGAGTCGACCTCGACGTGCCGCTGTCAGCGACGTGAGTCGAGTGGAGGGGAGGAGTCCGCCGAGACAGCCCTGGACCGTGAGCCCGGGAAGGGCGCCGCGAGCCCGGCAGGCTCCTAGGCGCGTACCTTGGCGCGCGCGTTCCGACGCTTGAGGGCTCGACGCTCGTCCTCGGACATGCCGCCCCACACGCCGTGGTCCTGGCCCGCCTCCAGTGCCCATGCCAGGCACTGCTCGCGCACGTCGCAGCGACGGCAGACCTGCTTGGCCTCCTCGATCTGGAGGATGGCCGGACCGGTGTTGCCGATCGGGAAAAACAGTTCTGGGTCTTCGTCGAGACACTCAGAACGGTGACGCCAGTCCACGGGCGGGCACTCCTGTTCGATAGCGGCAAGCGGCGCTGGTGCGCAGACGCCTGGGAAGGTAGTGGGCGGCTAGTGAAGGATTTCACTAACCAGTGTCGATCGTCGCAAGAGATCGGTCCAGACACAAGCCCTCAGGGGTTGTCAGTTTGCTCACAGCGAGAAATCTCAGCAGTCTCTGAGGAAAGACCCACCACTACGGTGGTGTCGTGAGCGACAATGATGCGGCACGACGGATCAGGGGAGCTGCACTGCTCGTCGCGGGAGAGGCGCTGCTGCTTGCCGTCCTCGCTCTCGTCGAGCTGGTGAGCCTCGACACCGGTCGTCCGAGCGTCGCCATCACCACCGCGACGTTCTATCTCATTGTCGGCGGCGGGCTCGGGTACGCCGCTTGGGGACTCGGCCGCCACCGCAGCTGGAGCCGCGGACCCGTCGTGCTCGCGCAGCTGATCTCGCTCGGGGTCGGCTGGAGCTTCCGGGGCGGCGACACCACCTGGGTGACCGGCGCGCTGCTCGTGTGGGCGCTCACGGTGTTGGTGATCGTCTTCTCGCCCTCCACCACCGCAGCTCTGTATGGGGATCGCGGTGGTGGAGTCGAGTAGTCGGGGCGGCGGGTGGGTCCGGGAGGATCAGGCCTTCTTGGTCTCGGCGAAGATCACGGCGATCTCGTCGATCTTCGCAAGTAGCTCGTCGGCCAGGGACGCGTCCATGCTGCCCTTGGTGCCCGTGGCTCCCGCGAGCTTCGTCGCCTCGTTGAAGAGGGTGTGGAGCTGAGGGTACTTCTCGAAGTGCGGTGGCTTGAAGTAGTCGGTCCACAACACCCAGAGGTGGTGCTTCACGAGCTCGGACCGCTGCTCCTTGATGAGAATGGCCCGGGTCCGGAACTCCGGGTCGTCGTTGTCAGCGACCTTGCCGATGATGCCTTTGACCGACTCGGCCTCGATGCGGGCCTGCGCCGGGTCGTACACCCCACACGGAAGGTCACAGTGGGCTGACACGTGAATGGTTCGGGCGATAAAACGACGCAGCATTGCTGGTCCTCTCTATAGAACGCAGTGCACAGATGCACACTAGCCTCGAGCGGGCAGTGCCCCTTCGTCCGTGCCTTGAAACGAGGTCTGATGCCGATTCTCCGCTTCGGGTTCGCAGTGGTGCGCGGTCGTTCCATGGAGCCGGCCCTGGTCGAAGGCGACGTGCTGCTGGTGCAGTACGGCGCCTCGCCCCGGCTGGGTCAGCTTGTCGTGGTCCGCCTTCCGCACCGGTCCTTGGCCGTCAAACGCGCCACCCGGCGTGAGCCAGACGGTTGGTGGGTCGAGCGCGACAACCCGTCCGAGGGCGTTGACTCTTGGCTGGTCGGAGCGATCCCCGACGACGACGTCCTCGCGAGCGTGCGTTGCAGGGTCTGGCCGCCGTGGCGCCGCCCCGCCGCAAGTTAGGCTGGCTCGATGTTCGCTGTCTACGCCGAGTCGCTCGATGCAGACGACCCGCTTGCGGGCCTTCGTGCCGGAGAGCGCCCCGACCCCGTCGCGGAGGACGGATGGACGACCGTCGACGTCAAGGCCGCATCCCTGAACCACCACGACCTGTGGTCCCTACGAGGCGTCGGGCTTGCTGCGGACCGGTTGCCGATGACCTTGGGCTGCGATGCCGCCGGGCTCGATGCGGAGGGCAACGAGGTCGTCGTACACGCGGTCGTGAGCGATACCTCGTGGAGAGGTGACGAGACGCTCGACCCCCAGCGGTCCCTGCTGTCCGAGCGCCACCAGGGCACGCTGGCTGAGCGGGTGGTCGTGCCGCGCCGAAACCTGGTGCCCAAGCCGGCCTCGTTGAGCTTCGAGGAGGCCGCCTGCCTGCCGACCTCCTGGCTGACGGCGTACCGGATGCTCTTCACCCAAAGTGGCCTCCGTCCAGGGGACAGCGTTTTGATCCAGGGCGCAGGCGGTGGTGTCTCCACTGCCCTCATCACCCTTGCCAAGGCGGCCGGGCTGCGCTCCTACGTGACGAGCCGGGATGAGTCGAAGCGATCTCGCGCGGTCGAGCTCGGTGCGCACGAGGTGCTCGAGTCGGGAGCACGCCTGCCCGACCGGGTGGACGCCGTGATGGAGACGGTGGGTGCAGCGACCTGGAGCCACTCGGTGAGGTCACTGCGTCCTGGAGGCACGCTCGTCGTGTCGGGTACGACGTCTGGAGCCCAGCCGCAGAACGCGGAGCTGACTCGCATCTTCTTCCTCCAGCTGCGCGTGCAGGGGTCCACCATGGGGACGCGCGACGAGCTCCGCGGACTTGTTGACCTCCTCGACCTGAGCGGGGCCAGACCGCTCATCGACCGGGTGCTGCCGCTGGATCAGGCGCACGACGGCTTCGCCGCCATGACGGCCGGCGACCTGTTCGGCAAGGTGGTCTTCACGGTCTGATCCACGTACGCCTCGAACTGCGTCAGTCGGAGTCATCATCCGCGCGGGCGAGCCAGGTGGCCAGCCGTTCGACGGGGGCCTCGAGCTCCGGGTGCAGGTCGACGAACTCCTGCAGGCGTTCGCCGAGCCAGGCCAGCGTGACTTCCTCGTCGCCGCGACGTTGGGTCAGCTCCTCGATTCCGCGATCCGTGAAGTACATGCAGGCTCAGGCGAACGTCGAGTCCAGCAGTGCCGCCAGCTCGTCCTGGTGGACCTTGAGCTGACCCACCGAGGGAGCGGAGGACTCGGTCCGGGACACCCGGAGGAACGGGATCTCCCCCAGCTCGGGGCCGAGGTTGAGCTGCATATGCGGCCAGGGACCCATGTTGGCCGGCTCGTCCTGCACCCAGCGGATCTCCTTGACGTTTGGGTACTTGGCAAGCTCGGCCTTCACCTCGTCGACCGGCCGCGGATAGAGCTGCTCGAGCCGCGCGATCGCGGTGCGTGACGAGTCAGGCTCGCGGCGCCCGCGCTCCGCCAGCAGGTCCCAGGTGATGCGACCCGAGCAGAGGACCAGCCGCTCCACGGCACTCGGGTCGTCGACGTCATCGCCGATCACCGGCTGGAACGTGCCCGCGGTCAGGTCGCCTGGCTGCGAGGCTGCGTCCTTGCGCTTCAGCATCGACTTCGGGGTGAAGACGATCATCGGCCGGTGCTCGGTGCCGAGGGAGTGCCGCCGCAGCAGGTGGAAGTAGCTGGCGGGAGTCGACGGCTGGGCCACTGTGAACGCGTCGTCAGCCGCCAGGGTCAGGAACCTCTCGATCCGCGCTGAGGAGTGATCAGGACCTTGTCCCTCGTACCCGTGGGGAAGGAGCAGCACGACACCAGACTGCTGCTGCCATTTCGCCTCACCAGAAGAGATGAACTCGTCGATCACGATCTGGCCACCGTTGACGAAGTCGCCGAACTGGGCCTCCCACAGCGTCAACGCCTCCGGGCGGGCCACCGAGTAGCCGTACTCGAAGCCCATCGCGGCGTACTCCGAGAGCAGCGAGTCATAGATGTAGAACTGCGCCTGGTCCTCCGACAGGTTCTGCAGGGGCGTCCACTCCGCGCCGTCCAAGCGGTCGATGATCGTCGCGAACCTGCTGACGAACGTGCCGCGGCGTGAGTCCTGGCCCGACAGGCGAACCGGGCGACCCTGCATGAGCAGCGAGCCGAACGCCAGAATCTCCGCGGTGCCCCAGTCGATGGGCCCCTCGTTGATGGCGGCTGCGCGGCGCTGGAGCTGCGGCAGGACCTTCGGGTGGACGGTGAACCCGTCGGGGACGGAGACGTGTGCCTCGGAGATCCGTTTCAGGACCTCGACTGGCACTGCCGTGTTGGTGCTGCCGGTCGCCGCACCCTTGATGGGGTACTCCGGCACGGTGACGTACTCGACCTCGAATGACTCGTCATCGGCCTGGCGCACCTCCGCGAACACCCGCTCCAGCTGCTGCTGGTAGTCCTTGAGGGCCGACTCGGCCTCCTCGACCGTGATGTCGCCACGCCCGATGAGCGCCTCGGTGTAGAGCTTGCGCACCGAGCGCTTGCGCTCGATGAGGTCGTACATCAAGGGCTGGGTGTACGACGGGTCGTCGCCCTCGTTGTGGCCGCGGCGGCGGTAGCAGACCAGGTCGATGACGACGTCCTTGTTGAATGCCTGGCGGTACTCGAATGCCAGCTGGGCAACGAAGATGCATGCCTCGGGGTCGTCGCCGTTGACATGGAAGATCGGCGCCTGCACCATCCGTGCGGCGTCGGTGCAGTAGAGCGACGAGCGCGACGAGGACGGCGAGGTCGTGAAACCCACCTGGTTGTTGACGACGACGTGGATCGTCCCGCCGGTGCGGTAGCCGCGCAGCTGTGACAAGTTGAGGGTCTCGGCCACCACACCCTGACCGGCGAACGCCGCGTCGCCGTGGATGAGCAGGGGCAGCACCGGGTATGCGGCACCTCGGTTGAGCAGGTCCTGCTTGGCTCGAGCGATCCCTTCGAGCACGGGGTCGACCGCCTCGAGATGCGACGGGTTGGCCGCGACCGAGACCTTGATCTGCGACCCCGTGCCGGACACGAACTCGCCCTCGGCGCCCAGGTGGTACTTGACGTCGCCCGACCCCTGGACGGTGCGCGGGTCGATGTTGCCCTCGAACTCGCGGAAGATCTGCGCGTAGCTCTTGCCGACGATGTTGGCGAGCACGTTGAGGCGGCCGCGATGGGCCATGCCCATCGTGACCTCGTCGAGCTCCGCGTCGGCTGCCCGCTCGCAGATCTCGTCGAGGAGCGGGATCGTGGTCTCGCTGCCCTCCAGGCTGAACCGCTTCTGACCGACGAACTTCGTCTGCAGGAAGGTCTCGAACGCCTCTGCCTGGTTGAGCTTGTGCAGGATCCTGAGCTGCTCCTCGCGCGGCGGCTTGCGGTGGGGGCGCTCGACGCGCTCTTGGATCCAGCGGCGCTGCTCGGGGTCTTGGATGTGCATGTACTCGATGCCGGTGGTGCGGCAGTAGGAGTCCCGCAGGATGCCGAGGATGCGGCGGAGCTTCATGAAGCGCTCGCCGCCGAAGCTTCCGGTGGCGAACTCCCGGTCGAGGTCCCACAGCGTCAGGCCGTGGGTGCCGACCTCCAGGTCCGGGTGACTGCGCTGCTGGTACTCGAGCGGGTCGGTGTCGGCCATGATGTGGCCGCGCACACGGTAGGCGTGGATCATCTCCAGGATGCGAGCCTGTTTGCTGACCTCGTCCTCATGGCTTGCCGAGATGTCGGAAGCCCAGCGGATCGGCTCGTAGGGGATGCGCAGCGCCCGGAAGATCTCTTCGTAGAAGCCCTCCTCGCCGAGCAGCAGTCCGTGCAGCCTGCGGAGGAAGTCACCTGACTGCGCGCCCTGGATGACGCGGTGGTCGTACGTCGAGGTGAGGGTCATGACCTTGCTGATCGCGTTGCGGGTCAACGTCTCCTCGGAGGCGCCCTGGTACTCCGACGGGTAGTTCATCGCACCGACGCCGATGATGGCACCTTGACCGGCCATGAGTCGCGGCACCGAGTGGTTGGT
Organism: Propionibacteriales bacterium; assembly: GCA_013821195.1. Taxonomy (GTDB): domain Bacteria; phylum Actinomycetota; class Actinomycetes; order Propionibacteriales; family Nocardioidaceae; genus JACDHG01. Next base: position 2,844 of record JACDHG010000081.1, on the reverse strand, counting down.
ACCGATCGTGCCGGGGTTGGTGAGGGTGATCGTGGTGTCCTGGAAGTCCTCGATCGTGAGCTTGTTGTCGCGGGCTCGGCGGACGACGTCCTCGTAGGCCGTCCAGAAGCCTGCGAACGTCATGTCCTCGGCGGCCTTGATGGAGGGCACCAGCAGCTGCCGACTGCCGTCAGCCTTTTGAATGTCGATGGCAAGGCCGAGGTTGATATGGGCCGGCTTGACCAGGTGCGGCTTGTTGTCGATGACCTCGAAACCGTTGTTCATCTCCGGCATCTGGTTGATCGCCCTGACCAAGGCGAACCCGATGAGGTGGGTGAAGGACACCTTGCCGCCACGGGCCCGCGCCAGGTGGTTGTTGATCACGACACGGTTGTCGATCAGCAGCTTCACCGGCACGGCACGGACCGACGTCGCTGTCGGGACGGTCAGGGACGTGTCCATGTTGGTGACGGTGCGTGCGGACGCGCCGCGGATCACGACGTGCTCAGGGCCTTCGGACGTCTTCGGCTGGTCGGCCGGGGGCTGCTCTTTCGGGACCGGTCGACTCGCGGCCGTCGTCGCCGGGGTGGCCCTTGTCGACGTCCGGTCTTGGACGGGGCTGGCGCCCGAGGCGGCGGCCGAACCTGCTACCGCGGCCTGGTTGACCGGCGGTGGCGACGCGGTAGCCGTTGGCTGGGGAGAGTCCGTGGGAGTGGCCGGCTCGGCCGGCGGTGTGCGGGACCCGGCGGCGGTCGAGTCGTCCCGCGGCGTGTCGGTCGACGCGGAAGGTGAGCCGTTACCGGTGGGCGAGCCCTCCTTGAACAGATCCTGCCATGCCTCATCTACAGAGGCGGGGTCCTCGAGGAAGCGTTCGTACATCTCGTCGACGAGCCATTCGTTGGGTCCGAACTCGGACCTGACCTTGTCCTGCGGGGGTTGAGACACGGGCTTGAGTTTCGCCTCTTTCGCTACGACACCGGGTGGGACACCTCCAGGTTATCCCTCGCGGGGGGAAGGTGCGCGGACGACGTCGACATCCGGAGCGCAGACGCAGGCTGGCTGTCGGCGGCGTGGGGTTTGTGTTTCAACCGTGCCATCCAGGATCATTCCTCCGATGGCCGTTCTTCCGCTCCGCCTCGCGCTCGCAGCCGCCCTTGCCTGCTCGACCGCGGGTTGCACCAGCGACGATGAGCCGAGCACGCCGGCTGAGCCGACAACGTCCGCCTCGTCCCCGGCGATCGGGCCCGCGCCAACTCTCGACGGGAAGGACGCGTCGCTCGAGGTCTCGATCGAGCAGCTCAGTGGCGCGATCAGACGCGAGCAGCGACCGGTGCTGAAACGGCTCATCTCCAAGCCCATCGCTGACTGGGTCTCCGCAGGCTACTCAGCAGAGGCGGCGGCCGGGGGCTCGTACCCTCAGGCTTTCGCGGGCTGGACCAAGGACGCTGCACGGCTGGCACGTCGAGATGACGACGTCACGACGAACGCCACGATGGGGAAGGACCTCACGGGTGTCGTCGTCGCCGCGAGCCGGGCGCGCCTGTACGTGTTCGCGGCCAAGGGTCGCACCGGTGGGGCGACTGCCCGGGTGAACGTGCGGATGACGGGGGAGCGGCAGGACGGGTCGTCGACGTCGTACGCCGTCACCGGCAGCCTCTACCTGACGCGCGAGCAGAGCCGGTGGCGCATCTTCGGCTACGACCTGACCCGCAAGGAGCTCCGCTGATGTTTGCCCGGATGCTTTCGTGGTGGTCCCCGGTGAGTCTGGCGAGGACGCGTCGACTGCTCACGCTCGGACTCCTCCTGCTGATGTTGGGTGTGACGGTGCCAGATGCGGGTCGTGCACCGGCCACGTTCGCTCTCATCAAGCTCGACCGCGTTCACGGTGTCGACGCCAGTGACGACGTCATCTGGTTCCTGGCACTGGGGTCGGACGCTCGACCGGGAGAGTCGGTGATGCGCAGCCGGTCTGACGCGATTCTGCTCGTCGGCGTCGACGCCACCACGCATCGCGCGGTCACCATCGGCATCCCGCGCGACTCCTACGTGGGCATTCCCGGTTACGGCAGTGACAAGATCAACGCTGCCATGGTGTTCGGTGGCCCTGAGCTCACGTCCCGCGCGGTCGCCGAGCTCACGGGCATCCAGCCCGACTACGTCTTCGTCACGAGCTTCCCGGGTCTGATCCAGATGGTGACCGGCGTCCACGGGGTCCGAGCCAAGGTCACGTACCGCACGGACGACCTCAACCAGAGCTTCCGCCCAGGGATGCACACCTTCACCGGCGTCGAGGCGCTTGCCTTCGCCCGCACCCGCTACGGCCTGCCCCGCGGCGACTTCGACCGCTCGATGAACCAAGGTCAGCTCCTCAAAGGAGGACTTGCCACCATCGCCGACAGGCTCGGTCGCCCCGGATTCATGGAGCGGGCACTGCAGGTGTTCGGGCGCCACACCGACACCAACATCGGACCCGTGGAGCTCTACCGGCTGGCGCGTGCCGTGGCCGAGGTCAACCCGGCTCTGGTCCGCGTCTGCGTAGCCACGGGTTCGATCGGGTATGCCGGCTCGGCCAGCGTTGTCTTCCCGGATGTCTCGGCACTGCGGTCGCTCGCGCAGGACGTGCGCAACGACGCCAAGGTCGACCGCGGCTGCTGACGCAGCGAGCCCCCAACCGATCCCGGCTCACGACGTATGAACGTGAACGTGCGACTGGGACACCCCTGAGAGGCGTCCCAGCCACACGCTGTGATGGTGCTGCGATCAGGCGCGGTGCCTACTTACAGGCCCGACCGGTTGAAACCGACCTGAGCATGGCCCAGGTCGATCACGAGCGCACGACCGTCGAGCAAGGTGAGGCGCAGTGCA
>JACDHG010000238.1 GCA_013821195.1 Propionibacteriales bacterium | reverse complement strand
TGGCGAGCGGCATGGAGACCGGGGTCGTCCAGGGCTACGAGAGCCTCGACGACCTGCTCGCGGCCGACAGCTGACCGGACCCCGGTGGCGCGACCAGGACGTGCCGCGCCAACCTGCCACCCAAGCGGCGTACGTCGGCCGACACCCGACGGACGACGACCCCCGAACCGGCCAAGCGGCGTACGTCGGCCGACACCCGACGGACAACGACCCCCGAACCGGCCAAACCGCGTACGTCTGCCGACACCCGCCGGACAACGTACGCCGCCGGCGCGGGTCTCTCCGAAGCCCTCCCGAGATGCCGAGCACTAGGGTGAACGCGTGCCTCAACTGCGTGTCGCGCTTGGCCAGATCAACCCCACCGTCGGCGCCCTGGAGGCCAACTCCGCCCTGATCCTCGGAACCGTCGAGAGCGCCGCCGCTCAGGGCGCGCACCTCGTCGTGCTGCCCGAGATGGCGATCACGGGATACCCGATCGAGGACCTCGCGTTCCGGCCATCGTTCGTCGACGCGTCTCGTACGGCGGTCACCGCCCTCGCCGAGCGGCTCGCAGCCGAGGGGCTCGGCGACATCGCCGTCGTGACCGGCTATCTCGACCGGGCGGAGCCGCCGGTGACGCGCGTCGGTAGCCCGAAGGGCTCTCCTCAGAACTCGGTCGCCGTCCTGTACGGCGGTCAGGTCGTCACCCGGCAGGCCAAGCACCATCTGTGGAACTACGGCGTCGGCGACGAGATCCGCAACTTCGTGCCGGGGGACACGATCTCGATCATCCAGGTCCGCGGTGTCGACGTGGCGATCGCGATCTGTGAGGACCTGTGGCAGGAAGGTCCGTCAGCCGCGGCGGACGCCGCCGAGGCGGGCCTGCTCATCGTCCCCAACGGGTCGCCCTACGAACGAGACAAGAGCGACCGGAGGCTCGAGCTCTGCTCGCGCCGCGCCCGCGACGGGGTATGTGCCCTTGCTTACGTCAATCTCGTCGGGGGCCAGGACGAGCTTGTCTTCGATGGGGGCTCGCTGGTGGTCGACGCTGAGGGACAGCTGGTGGCGCGGGCTCGACAGTTTGAGCCCGAGCTGCTCGTGGTCGACCTCGACCTGCCGGCGGCCACCGCGCCGATGCCCCCGCCGGACCGGGAGTTCGCCGGTCTCAAGGTCACCCGCACCATCCTCGACCCCGAACCCCTTCCGACATACGAGGTGGAAGCCGCGAATATCGCTGAGCCCTCGGCGGACCTGGCGGAGGTGTACGGCGCTCTCGTGGTGGGGCTGCGTGACTACGTGCGCAAGAACGGGTTCGAGTCGGTCCTCTTGGGCCTGTCAGGTGGCATCGACTCCACGCTGGTGGGCGTCATCGCCTGCGACGCGCTCGGCGCCGCCAACGTCCTCGGGGTCTCCAACCCGAGCGAGTGGTCGACCGGGCACTCGCAGACCGACGCGGCCGCGCTTGCCAGCCGGACCGGACTCCGACTCGACACCGTCCCGATCGCGCCGATGGTCGACGCGTTCCGCGAGGCGGTGGACGTCGACGGGCTGGCCGAGGAGAACCTGCAGGCGCGGATCCGGGCGGTCGTGTGGATGGCGTTGTCGAACCAGCACGGCCACCTGGTCCTCGCGTGCGGCAACAAGAGTGAGCTGGCCGTGGGCTACTCGACCATCTACGGCGACGCCGTGGGCGGCTATGCGCCCATCAAGGACGTGCCCAAGACACTCGTGTGGGAGCTGGCGAGGTGGCGCAATGCCGAGGCGCTGCGCCGCGGCGAGCAGCCGCCGATCCCCGAGACCACGATCGCCAAGCCGCCCTCGGCGGAGCTGCGACCGGGGCAGCTCGACACCGACTCGCTGCCGCCGTACGACCTGCTCGACGACATCCTCGACGGCTACGTCGAGCAGGACCGCAGCGCGCCCGAGCTCGTCGCCCAGGGTTTCGACGCCGCCCTGGTGGAGAAGGTCGCCGCCCTCGTCGACAGGGCCGAGTACAAACGGCGCCAGTACCCGCCAGGGCCCAAGATCTCCGCCCGCAACTTCGGCCGTGACCGCCGCCTCCCGATCACCAACGCGTGGCGTGAGCGGCTGGTTGAGCCCCCGCCTTCGGCCGCCCACGAGCGGATGCCTCCCCCCTGACTCGGCCAGGGGTTTGCGATGTAAACAGTCCGGTTGGCTGGTCTACATCGCAGATCTGCGCTGTTCAGTGTGGGTCTGCGCTGTCCACCTGTCTCAGACTCCCTCCCGCAAGTGCGGATCCCCCGCAAGTGCGACTGCGGTGATGAGCACGCGGTACGCCGCAAACCGCTGCGCAGGTGGCCGAGCCGGCTACGGGCAGGAGACCGCCGGGTTGAATGCTTCCAGAGCTCCAGCCGGGTTACCGACCCCGACCCATGCGTGCAGGTCGTAGTGGATCGGCATTCCGGGGGCGTGTCCTGGCATCGGCCCGCCGAACGGAGTGCCGAACAGCCAGGGCCGATCCTCGGTCGTGGCAGGGTTCTGGTCGGCATCAGCCTTGAAGTACTCGACGCCCATGAACTTGAAGCCACCGTTGGACTTGGGCAGGTAGAGAAGTATCTCTGGCTTGAGCGGATCGATTTCGTTGTCGGACGCGAGCGACTGGTTCACGAAGTGAACGCCCATGGTGCCCGACGGTGAGGACACGCACGGCTCGTACGCATCGCTGTATCCGTCCGCCCTGGCACTGTCGACATCGTGATACTTGGCGACAGCGGCACGGACGTCCTGCAGATCGGGTGGCAGCCTACCGACTCCTCCTCCTGCAGCAGCCGGCGCGATCGCACCACTGGCGGCTAGGGACAACATGATGAGGCCCGAGCCGATTGTTCCCGAAATCTTGGTGAACATTGAATCCTCCTACGACAGACAACGCGACGCAGCCAGCCTGTCGCGGTCGGCTCTGCCGCGCGTCTGGCAAACGCCCTATTCAGGGTTGCGCATTGGGCTTATCGTCGGCGTGTGTCGGTGCGAGCAGGGCGGACCATCGTCGGACGGGTTCCGGAGCTCAGGCTCGTCGCCGACACCCTCGCCAGCCCGCCGCGGTTCCTGTTGATCTGCGGCGAGGCGGGCATCGGCAAGACCAGTCTTCTCGACGAGGCGGGAGCAGTCGCGCGCGAGAAAGGGCTCCGCGTCCTGAAAGGCGTCTGCACCGCGGGCTGCGAGGGCATGCCCTTACTGCCCCTCCTCGCCCCCCTTGCCGAAGCGCTTGGCCGGGCTTCCCAGGACCCGTTGCAGGACTTGCTCGACCGCCATCCCGGAGAGCTGTCGGAGCGTACCGATGTTGGTGTCTCCGCTCGTCGTCTACTCAGCACGATTCATTCCATCCTCGTCGACCAGCCGACGTTGCTCATCCTCGACGACATCCAATGGGCGGATGTGTCCACGCTGGTGGCGCTCGACTTCGTCTCCCGCCGGACCACGGCAGACCCTCTTGTGCTGATCCTCGCCGCGCGCGACGAGCCGGGATCCTTGGACCGCATACCCTTCGCCGACGGCCGCCTCTTCGCGCGCGTCGACCTTGCCCGACTGACCCTCGATGACGTCGCTGCCCAGGCCCAGGACATCACCGGAGGGATGCTGTCTCCCGAGATGCTCGATCAGCTCTTCGTCCGGTCGGCCGGAAACCCGTTGTTTGTCTCTCACCTCCTCGCGGCTGGTCTTTCCGACGAGCTGCCGTCGACGTTAAGGGCCGTGCTCGGACGCCGGCTGGCAGCCATGTCGATGCAAACGCGTCGAGTCCTGGGCGCCCTAGCGGCACTCGGGGGGGCCGCCGACGAAGAACTGCTCGCCACGGTCGCCGATCTCGATCTCGGAGCCACCGAAGGCTCCTTGGCGGAAGCGGCGGCCGCCGGGGTCGTGGTGTCGGGTTCGCTGGGCTTTGAGTTTCAGCACCCGCTGCTCCGTGAGATCACGACTCGCGCTACCCCTGTCGCTGCGAGCAGACGTCTCCATGCGGCGGCCGCCGGTTGCCTGCAGGCCGCCGGCGCGAACCCGGCCGCGTTGGCCCGCCACTGGCTCG
>JACDHG010000016.1 GCA_013821195.1 Propionibacteriales bacterium | reverse complement strand
AAGCCCGCCAAGGGCCTCGTCGAGCTGGTCGACCGTCCTCACGACGTCAGAGCGAGGAGCCGACGTAGGTGACGACGTCGACGAGGCGGCTGGAGTATCCCCACTCGTTGTCGTACCAGCCGACGACCTTGACCTGGCTGCCGATCACCCTGGTGAGACCGGAGTCGAAGATGCACGACGACGGGTCGCCGACGATGTCGCTCGACACGATGGGGTCCTCGGTGTACTTGAGGAATCCCTTGAGCTCGCCGTCGGCGGCTGCCTCGACCGCGGCGTTGACCTCCTCGACCGTCGTCTCGCGGCCCGCCTCGAAGGTCAGGTCGGTCGCCGAGCCGGTCGCCACGGGCACCCTGAGAGCGAAGCCGTCGAGCTTGCCCTTGAGCTCGGGCAGCACGAGGCCGATCGCCTTCGCGGCACCGGTGGACGTGGGAACGACGTTGAGCGCGGCGGCTCGAGCGCGCCTCAGGTCGCTGTGCGGGCCGTCCTGCAGGTTCTGGTCTGCCGTGTAGGCGTGGATCGTGGTCATCAGGCCCTTGACGATGCCGAACTCGTCGTTCATCACCTTCGCCATGGGACCAAGACAGTTCGTGGTGCACGAGGCGTTGGAGATGACGGTGTGCTTCTCGGGATCGTAGTCGCCGTGGTTCACGCCCATGACGATCGTCACGTCCTCGTTCTTGGCCGGCGCGCTGATGATGACCTTCTTGGCACCTGCGTCGATGTGAGCCGTGGCCTTTGTCGCATCGGTGAAGAAGCCGGTGGACTCGATCACGACGTCGGCACCGAGCTCGCCCCAGGGCAGCTGTGCAGGGTCGCGTTCCTTGAGCGCAGCCATCCGCTTGCCACCGACGGTGATGGCGTCGTCGCTCACCTCGATATCGGCCCCGAGTCGGCCAAGGGTCGAGTCGTACTTGAGGAGGTGGGCGAGGGTCAAGGTGTCGGTGAGGTCGTTGACCCCTACGACGTCGATGTCAGCCCCGGACGCCACCACGGCACGGTAGAAGTTGCGGCCGATGCGGCCGAATCCGTTGATCCCTACGCGGACAGTCACTGGGGCGATCTCCCTCGGGTACTCGATGCGGTCAACCTGCGGATCGACCCTACCAACCGGTCAGGGGGCGTCGGAGAGCATGTCGGGCGTCAGCGACGACTCCGTGTCGGGGATGCCGAGCTCCTGGGCTCGTCGGTCCGCCATCGCCAGGAGCCGTCGGATGCGTCCGGCGATCGCGTCCTTCGTCAGTGGCGGCTCGTGCAGCTGTCCGAGCTCCTCGAGGCTTGCCTGCTTGTGCTCGACGCGCAGCGAGCCCGCCAGCTCGAGATGGTCGGGGATGTCTTCGCCAAGGATCTCGAGGGCGCGGTGCACGCGAGCCCCTGCCGCCACGGCCGCCCGCGCTGAGCGACGGAGGTTGGCGTCGTCGAAGTTGGCCAGCCGGTTGGCAGTGGCGCGCACCTCGCGGCGGATCCTGCGCTCCTCCCATGCCAGCAAGGACTCGTGGGCACCCAGCCGAGTGAGCAAGGCGCTGATGGCGTCTCCGTCCCGGATGACGACGCGGTCGACACCGCGCACCTCTCTCGCCTTGGCGGGGATACCGATTCGGCGCGCTGCCCCGACCAGTGCGAGGGCAGCCTCAGGACCTGGGCAGGTGACCTCGAGCGCCGACGAACGACCGGGCTCGGTCAAGGACCCGTGGGCGAGAAACGCCCCGCGCCAAGCGGCCACGGCATCACACCCGGCACCGCTCACGACCTGGGGAGGCAGGCCCCGCACCGGCCGCCCCCGGTTGTCGAGGAGACCCGTCTGCCTGGCGAGCGCCTCACCGTCCTTGACGACCCGAACGACATACCGGGATCCTTTGCGCAGGCCAGCGGCGTTGATGACGATGACCTCGCTCGGATGACCATAGATCTCGAGGATGTCTCGACGAATCCTGCGGGCTGCAGCACCGGTGTCCAGCTCGGCCTCCACCACGATCCGGCCGCCCTGGATGTGCAGCCCACCGGCGAACCGCAGCATCGAGGAGACCTCGGACTTGCGGCAGCACGGCTTCGTCACGGTGGTGCTCGCGAGCTCGGCCTTCACCTGCGCTGTCATCGCCATCAGCCCGATCCTTCCTCGCTTCAGTCCGGGATGATCCGGCTGCACGCCGTGCTCGGCGGTCATCGCATGATCCGCGCGTACGCCGCGGCGAGCTTCGCCGGGTCGTGCCGAGCCATCCCGTCGCCGGCAGCGACGTCCGCGATCACCAAGTCAGCACCGAGTCCATTGACCGTCTCCTCGAGCATCGGCATCTCTCCCACACCGTGGCCGTCGACCAGCACCACATCGACCTGGAGGTCAGGCGCATGGACCGCCAGGACCTCCAAGTAGGTGTTCGCCGAGAATCCGTCTGTCTCACCTGCCTGAGGTGCGAGGTTGAGCGTCACACACCGCTTGGCCGGGGTGTCGATGAGCGCGGTGTGCAGGTCGGGAACGAGCAAATGAGGCAAGACACTGGTGTACCACGATCCCGGCCCGAATATCACCCAGTTCGCGGAGCGGATTGCCGCCAGGGCTTCCGGGCAGGCGGGCGGGTCGTCCGGCAGCAGGCGAACGGACTCCACCTGACCTGCGGTCGTCGCAACCTCCACCTGGCCCTGCACCCTGGTGAGCTCGTCGGGCCGGTTCGGGTCGACGCCTCGTACGTCGGCCACGATGTCCAGAGGTACCGCGGCCATCGGCAGGACCCGACCGTGGGCACCGAGCAGCCGCCCCACCCAGTCAAGCCCTTCGACGTGTCCACCGAGCAGCTCCCAGAGCGCCACGATGAGGAGGTTCCCGACGGCATGCTCATGGAGATCACCGTGACCAGCGAAACGGTGCTGAAGGACCTTAGCCCAGGTGCGTCCCCACTCGTCATCTCGGCACAGGGCAGCGAGCGCCTGGCGAAGGTCCCCCGGCGGTAGTACGCCTAGCTCACTGCGAAGCCTGCCTGACGAGCCTCCGTTGTCGGCGACGGTGACGACGGCCGTGAGGTCGTCGCAGAGAGTCCGCAATGCGGTCAGGCTGGCGGCCAGGCCGTGACCTCCACCGAGCGCCACCACCTTGACACCCGGAGCCACAGCATCGGCCACCTCGCCCCATGCGTCAGCAGGGTCGAGGCGTCGGTCGGCAGTCATTCGCGCCCCAGGTCGCGATGGACCACGTTCGTCTCCACCCCGCGCTCTCGCATCCGAGCGGCGACCGCCTCGGACATGGTCACGCTGCGGTGCTTGCCGCCGGTGCAGCCGACAGCAAGGGTGAGGTACTGCTTGCGCTGGTTGAGAAACCCGCTGATCACGGTCTCGAGCAGCGCGTCAAGCCGGTCGAGGAAGGTCTGCGCTGTCGGCTGAGCGAGCACGTAGCGGCGGACGTCGTCGTCGAGACCGGAGTGCGGGCGCAGCTCCGGGACCCAGTGGGGGTTGGGCAGGAAACGCATATCCACCACCATGTCGGCGTCGACGGGGATGCCGTACTTGAACCCGAACGACACCACGGTGGAACGAACCGCAGGATCCTCGCCGTCAGCGAACGCTGCTGCGACCTTCGCCGCGAGCTCGTGGACGTTGAGCCCGGACGTGTCGATGAGGACGTCCGCGTCCCCGCGCAGCTCGCGGACCATCTCGCGTTCTTGCGCGATGCCATCGAGCAGGCGGGAGCCACCTTGAAGCGGATGCGGCCGCCTGGCCGCCTCCTGACGTCGCACCAGGACCTCGTCGGAGGCCTCCAAGAACAGCACCCGCGGCCTGAGTCGTCCTCCGCTCAACGCGTCGATCGCATGGCGAAGGTCACCGAAGAAACCGCGGGATCGCACATCGACGACGACGGCGAGACGGACACCTTGCTCAGTCGTCGACAGCAACGTCACCGTGTCCAGCAACAACTGGGGGGGAAGGTTGTCGATGACGAACCAGCCAAGGTCCTCGAGCGCCTTCGCCGCTGTGCTGCGGCCTGCTCCTGTCATCCCCGTGACGATGATCAGGTCACCGGCTGGATCAGTCATCGTTGCCCTTTGGGTAGGTTGCGGAGCTCGCATCAGCGGGGTCGAGGATCTCACCCGTGGACATGTTGACGGCCGGCTGGGTCGCCCCTGCAGCGACGACGAGCGCCCCAGCGATCGACTCGGCGGTACGACGGCCGAAACCCGGGAGCGCCGCGATCTCGTCGACGGACGCAGCACGAAGCTTCCGCAGCGACCCGAAATGGCGGAGCAGCACCTTGCGACGAACCTCTCCCAGGCCGGGAACCTCATCGAGGACGCTCTCCACCATGCTCTTCGACCGTCGACTGCGGTGGTGCGTGATCGCGAAGCGGTGGGCCTCGTCACGCACTCGCTGCAGGAGGTAGAGCCCCTCACTCGTGCGCGGCAGGATGGCCGGGTCGGGGTGGGTCGGCCGCCATACCTCTTCGAGCCGCTTCGCGAGGCCGACCACGGGCACGTCGTCTATGCCCAGCTCGTCGAGGGCGCGCTGCGCAGCGGCGACCTGGGGTGCCCCACCGTCCACCACCACGAGCCCGGGCACGTACGCGAACTTGCGCGGTCGGCCGGTGTCGGGGTCGATCAGCGCCGGCCCTCGGTCGTCGTCGCGGTCACCGAGGTCTGGCGAGCTGGACTCCAGTCGCTCGTCGAGGAGTCGCCGGAACCGCCGGGTGATCGCCTCGTGCATGGCAGCCACGTCGTTCTGGCCCTCGACGCCGCGGATGACGAAGCGGCGGTAGTCGCTCTTGCGAGGCAACCCATCTTCGAACACCACCATGGATGCCACGACTTCGGTCCCCTGGAGGTTGGATATGTCGTAGCACTCGATGCGCAGCGGCGCCTCTGGCAGCTCCAGCACCTGCTGCAGCTCCTCCAGCGCACGACTGCGTGCCGTGAAGTCGCTCGCCCGCTTGGTCTTGTGGAGGGCCAGTGACTGCTTGGCGTTCCGGGCCACCGTCTCCAACAGGTTCCGTTTGTCGCCCCGTTGCGGGACGCGCACGGCAACCCGCGTGCCGCGCTTGCCGGTCAACCACCCCGTCAGGATGTCGAGGTCGTCGGGCATCCGTGGCAGCAGCACCTCGCGCGGAACAGCATCGCCGACCTCAGGCTCGTACGCCTGAATGAGAAAGCGGCGCAGCAGCTCGGGCAGCTCCGCATCGTCGACCCGATCCGCGACCCACCCCCGCTGGCCACGCACGCGACCACCGCGCACATAGAACACCTGGACGGCGATCTCGAGCGGGTCCTCTGCCACGGCGATGACGTCTGCGTCTGTGCCATCGGGGAGGACGACGGCGTTCTTCTCCATCGCGCGGTTCAGTGCGCCGATGTCGTCGCGCAGCCGCGCCGCCCGTTCGAACTCCATCTCGCCGGACGCCGCGCGCATCTCGCGCTCCAGACGCTTGATCTGCTGAGCCGTCTGGCCGGCCATGAACGCGGAGAAGTCATCGACGATCGCGCGGTGCTCGTCAGGTGAGACCCGACCCACACACGGCGCGGCGCACTTGCCGATGTAGCCCAGCAGACAAGGCCGACCGATCTGGGCGCTCCGTTTGAACACGCCCTGTGAACAGGACCGCATGGGGAAGACGCGCAGGAGCAGGTCGACCGTCTCGCGGATGGCCCAGGCATGAGAGTAGGGGCCGAAGTAGCGGACTCCCTTCTTCTTGGGTCCTCGGCCGACCATCACGCGGGGGAACTCCTCGCTCACCGTCACCGCGAGCCAGGGATATGACTTGTCGTCGCGGTACTTCACGTTGAAGCGAGGGTCGTACTCCTTGATCCAGGAGTACTCGAGCTGCAGGGCCTCGACCTCCGTCTGCACGACGGTCCACTCGACAGACGCCGCCGCCGTGACCATGGTGGCGGTGCGCTGGTGCAGGTTGGCGACGTCCTGGAAGTACGACGACACCCGGGAACGCAGCGACTTGGCCTTGCCGACATAGATGACACGCCCCCGCGGGTCGCGGAAGCGATAGACGCCGGGCGCATCGGGAATCGAGCCCTGCGCAGGGCGATAGGTCGACGGGTCCGGCATCCCTCCACCCTACGAGGGGTACGTAGACTGGCGACTCGGTCGGGAGGGAGGCCTGCGAGGTGACAGACATCGGAGACGTGTACGGGCTGCCGCTGACGACGACCGTCGCCTCCGCCGACTCCTACAACCGCGGCGTGGGTGCGCTGCTGCGGGTGCAGGAGGGCGGTCTGCCCGGGGTCTCCGAGTCGGTCGCCCACGACCCGACGTTCGCCCTAGGCCACGCCGCCATGGCGCTGCTCGGCTACGAGTACTGCGCACCCGTCGACATCGACGCTCGGCTCAGAGCCGCGATCCGCCACGTCGACCGAGGCACGGAACGCGAGCGCAGCCATGTGCACGCCGTGGCCTCGCACGTCCAAGGCAACTCACGCCCGATGATCTCCCATCTGCATGACTACCCGCTCGACGCACTGCTGCTGTCTGTGGCGGTGCCGACGATCGCGTTCGCCGGCGTGACGACGGTGCCGCAGGAGTCCTGGGCGATCGTCGAGCGGGCCAGACCGGCGTACGGCGACGACTGGTGGTCAGGTGGGCTGCTCGCCTTCGTCCGCCAGGAGCAGCGTCGCTGGGACGAGGCGATGGAGCTCTCGGCTGCTTCGCTCAAGGTCGAGCCTGCCGCCGGTCACTCCGTCCACGCCCGCACCCATGTGCACTACGAGACGGGTGACCACCGCGCCGGCCGGGACTGGATCGACGGCTGGATCAACGGGCCTGGTCGGACTGCCGACAACCTGGCTCACTACTCGTGGCACGCGGCGCTGCACGAGCTGTCGCTCGGCGACTTCGACGCCGTCCAGCGCCGGTACGCCCGCGAGCTCGCGCCGCCGATCGTGGTCGGATGCCGCGCGCTTGTCGACTCGTGCTCACTCCTTTGGCGGTGGGCCATCACCCCCGGCTGTGTCGACGTCCCCGCCATGGAGTCGTGTGCAGCCTCGGTCGAGGACGACTTGCTCGACGCTCCGCCGACACCGTTCATGGCGATGCACTCGGCGGTCACGTTGTGCGCTCTCGGCGAGTCCGACCGTCTCTCCCGGCTCGAGCGTTGGGCCGCCCGCCATGCCGACAGCACCTACGGCGACGTCGTGTCGCCACTGTGTGCCGCGTTGCGCGCACTCGCCGACGACGATCCGGGCACGGCGTCGGACCGCCTCGCTGAGCTGACCGACCAGGTCTGGCGGCTCGGCGGGAGCGACGCTCAGCGCGAGATCGTCGAGGACACCTTGATCGCTGCTCTCCTCGCCGCCGGCCGCCTCGACGAGGCGCGGCCCGTCATCGACAGCCGCCTGGACCGCCGTGCCTCAACCCGTGACGTGGCATTCCGACGGCAGGCAATGACCCCCTCGGCGCAGCGAACCTGACCCCTCAGCGCAGGGGTCACGCGAGAGCGATGCTCTTCCCCTCGACGGCGATCTTCTGCTCCGGCAGCGGCGCCGGCGCCGGACCGCCGACGACACTGCCGTCCTTGATCGAGTACATGCTGCCGTGGCAGGCGCAGTTGATGGTGCCGTCTGTGACGTTGTCGACGGGACATCCCTGATGGGTGCAGATCGACGAGAATCCCTTGAACTCCCCGGCTGCCGGCTGGGTGATGACGATCTGCGGGTCCTCGAGGATGAGACCGCCCCCTTCGGGCACGTCACCGGTCGTCGCGATGGCGCTGTCTGTGCCCGTCGACCCACCGCCGTCGGGCGGCGATGTCGATCCGTCGGGCGGGCTACTGCTGCCCGTGCTGCCAGTATTGCTCGTGCTCCCCTCATCCGCGGTCGAGTCCCCACCGCAAGCCGCGAGGAAGGGCACGGTGACTCCCGCCACCATCGCGCCACGGAGCACGGTGCGTCGCGTGGCCAGGGACGTCTCATCGTCGTGCCTACGGTCTGTCATCGCGGCCTCCAAGCCCAAGCGTCTGTTGCCCAAGCCTAGCGACCTTGCGCAGGCAATCTCCCATGGTCGTAGCACCGGGTGCTGTCGCTCGCCGACCGGTCGACACGCCTCTCAGGCCGATGCCCGAGTCCTGCCGACCTGTTTGCGCGCGGCGGTCTTCTTGGTGGCAGCGGTCTTCCTGGTCGCCGCGGGCTGTTTGGGCACTGTCCCGGAGCTCGGCTTCGACTGGCCGTTGACCAGCGCGACCTCCTCCCGGCTCTGTCCCACCTCGACGCCGCGTCCGTGCAGGACGGGGGCGAGGAAGCGGCCCGTGTGGCTTGCCTCGACTGCGGTTATCGCCTCCGGCGTACCCTCGGCGACCACGAAGCCGCCCTTGTTGCCTCCCTCGGGCCCGAGGTCGATCACCCAGTCCGACACCTTGATGACGTCGAGGTTGTGCTCGATGACGATCACCGTGTTGCCGGCGTCGACCAGCCGCTGCAGGACACCGAGCAGCTTGCGGATGTCCTCGAAGTGCAGGCCTGTGGTGGGCTCGTCGAGGACGTAGACGGTGCGGCCAGTCGAGCGCTTCTGCAGCTCCGACGCGAGCTTCACCCGCTGCGCCTCACCTCCCGACAAGGTGGGCGCCGGCTGACCGAGCCGGACGTAGCCGAGGCCGACGTCGACGAGGGTGCGCAGATGACGTGAGATCGCGGGGATGGCTGCGAAGAAGTCGACAGCCTCCTCGATCGGCATGTCGAGGATCTCCGCGATCGTCTTGCCCTTGTAGTGCACCTCGAGGGTCTCGCGGTTGTAACGGGCCCCATGGCAGACCTCGCACGGGACGTAGACGTCGGGGAGGAAGTTCATCTCAATCTTGATCGTGCCGTCGCCGGCGCAGGCCTCGCAGCGGCCACCCTTGACGTTGAACGAGAACCGACCCTGCAGATAGCCGCGCATCTTCGCCTCGGGGGTCTGTGCGAACAGCTTGCGGACGTGGTCGAAGACCCCGGTGTACGTCGCGGGGTTGGACCGGGGCGTGCGGCCGATCGGTGACTGGTCGACGTGGACCACCTTGTCGACGTGCTCGACGCCGGTGATGTCACGATGGCGGCCGGGGACCTCCCGGGCGTTGTAGATGCGTTTCGCCAGCGCGTTGTAGAGGATCGCGTTGACCAACGTCGACTTGCCGGACCCCGAGACCCCCGTGATCGCGACGAAGCAGCCCAAGGGGAACTCGACGGTGACGTCGTGGAGGTTGTGCTCGTAGGCGTCGTGGACGACGAGGTCCCGACCCGGGGTGCGCGGTCGCCGTACGCCGGGGAGCGGGATCTCTCTGCGACCCGACAGGTAGGCGCCCGTCAACGAATCCGGGTGGTCGAGCAGGTCCTGCACCGATCCCGACACGACGATCTGGCCCCCGTGTTCCCCCGCACCGGGGCCGATGTCGACCGCCCAGTCCGCGGTGCGGATGGTGTCCTCGTCGTGCTCGACCACGATGAGCGTGTTGCCGAGGTCGCGCAGCCGCAGCAGCGTCTCAATCAGCCGACGGTTGTCACGTTGGTGCAGGCCGATGGACGGCTCGTCGAGGACGTAGAGAACCCCCACCAGACCGGCGCCGATCTGCGTGGCGAGCCGGATGCGCTGTGCCTCACCGCCCGACAGCGAGCCGGACGGCCGGTTCAGGGTCAGGTAGTCGAGCCCCACGTCGAGCAGGAATCGCAGCCGCTCGGCGATCTCCTTGAGGACGCGCTCCCCGATCTGCCTCTCCCGCGGCGAAAGGTCGAGATCGTCGGAGAGGAACGCAGCCGCCTCGTCCACTGGCAGGGCGCAGACCTCCGCGATGTTCTTGCCCCCGATCGTGACGGCGAGCGAGATCGGCTTGAGCCGCGCCCCCGCGCAGGCCAGGCACGGGACCTCGCGCATGAACCCCTCGAAACGCTCCCGGCTGGTGTCGGTCTCCGCCTCGCCGTGGCGACGCTCGATGTAGGGGATCACCCCCTCGAACTGGGCGTGGTAGGAGCGTTCCCGGCCGTACCTGTTCTTGTAACGCACGTGCAGCTTGGTGGGGTGTCCCTGGAGGACCGCCTCCCGCCCCGGTGCGGGCAACCTGCCCCAGGCGGTCTTGGTGGAGAAGCCGAGCTCGTCAGCAAGGGCGCTGAGCAGTCGGCCGAAGTAGTCGGACACATGCGCCGCGGACCACGGCGAGATGGCTCCTGCGTCGATGGACTTGCCCGGATCGGGGACGACGAGCGCGGGATCGACCACCATCCGGGTGCCGAGACCGTGGCATTCGGTGCAGGCGCCGAACGGGGAGTTGAAGGAGAACGACCGCGGCTCGAGCTCCTCGAACGACAGGTCGTCGTACAGGCAGGCGAGATGCTCTGAGAACACCCGCTCGCGGTGCGGGTCGTCGACCGACATGTCGACGAAGTCGAGGGTGACCAGCCCTCCAGACAAGCCCAGAGCAGTCTCGACGGAGTCGGTCAGTCGGCGCTTCGCCGACCTCTTGACGGCGAGCCGGTCGACGACGACCTCGATCGTGTGCTTCTTCTGCTTGTCGAGCTTGGGCGGCTCCGTGAGCGGGTGCGTCTCGCCGTCGACGCGGACGCGTGCGAAACCCTGTGCCTGCAACTGCCGGAACAGCTCGAGGTACTCGCCCTTGCGGCCACGGATGACCGGGGCGAGGACCTGGAACCGCGCGCCGGCGTCGAGCTCGAGGACGCGGTCGACGATCTGTTGAGGCGTCTGCCGGGCGATCGCACGCCCGCACTCCGGGCAGTGCGGGCGGCCCGCGCGGGCGTAGAGCAGACGCAGGTAGTCGTAGACCTCGGTGATGGTTCCGACCGTCGACCTGGGGTTGCGGGACGTGGACTTCTGGTCGATCGAGACAGCCGGTGACAGCCCCTCGATGAAGTCGACGTCCGGCTTGTCCATCTGCCCGAGGAACTGGCGCGCGTATGCCGACAGCGACTCGACGTATCGACGCTGGCCCTCGGCGAAGATGGTGTCGAACGCCAGGCTCGACTTGCCTGAGCCGGACAGCCCGGTGAACACGATGATCGAGTCACGCGGCAGATCCAGAGACACGTCCTTGAGGTTGTGTTCGCGGGCTCCGCGAATGATCAGTCGGTCGGTCACCAGTCACCCTCTACGCTGCGCAGTCGACACCGCCGCCAATGATGGCACGGCGCTCCGACAGTCCCGACGACGTCCAGGGGGCAGCATCGCTTCGAACACACGTTCGCCATCCTAGCCAGCCCTGCCACGGACACCGGCGGAGCGGTAGGTTCGACCCATGGACAGCGACTTCTCTGCCCGGGTCGAGGCGCTCAAGGCGTCCACCGAGGCGCTCCAGCACACCTTGAGCAACCTCACAGACGAGCAGGCACGCGGGCAGTCGCTGCTGCCCGGCTGGACCCGCGGGCACGTGATCACCCACGTGGCGCGCAACGCCGACGCGCTGCTCAACCTGGTGACCTGGGCGCGCACCGGCGAGGAGACGCCGATGTACGCGAGCCGCGAGCAGCGCGACGCGGACATCGAGGATGGTGCGGGCCGCCCGGCGGCCGCCCTCGTCGCCGACGTCGATGAGACGCACCAGCAGCTGATGGCCGCACTGCGCGAGCTCCCCGAAAGCGCACACACAGCTCCGATCCGGTACGGCGGTGCCGATGCGACTGGCGACGGAGCAGTCATCCCGATGCTGCGGCGAAGCGAGGTCGAGATCCACCACGTCGACCTCGACCTCGAGTACACCTTGGCCCACTTGCCGGAGGACTTCGTCGAGCGGCTGCTCGACCAGGTGAGCGCAGAGTTCTCCTCCCGGGACGACGCGCCGGCTCTCGTCCTCGTCCGCACTGACGACGAGCATCGCTGGACGGTGGGAAGCGGGGGCCAGGAGGTCAGCGGCTCCGCTCCGTCCCTCCTCGGCTACCTCCTCGGACGCACCGACGGCGTCGGGCTCCACACCGACGGCACCCTGCCCACCATGGGGGTCTGGCGATGACGTACCGGGGCAAGGTCACGCCCGGCTCTCCCGACGTCCGGGAGCTGCCACACCTTCGCATCACGAAGGCATCGGTCGGGCCGATGGACAACAACGCCTACCTGCTTCAGTGCCGGGCCACCGACGAGCTGGCGCTCATCGACGCCGCGGCCGAGCCTGACACCTTGCTGGGTCTGCTCGGCGGCCAACGGTTGGCGCGGATCGTCACCACCCACCGGCATCAGGACCACTGGAGCGCCCTCCCCGAGGTCCTGGCGGCGACCGACGCCGAGACGATCGCCGGGGTCGACGACGTCGACGGCATCCCCGTGCGGACCAGCCGACCCGTCCGCGACGGCGACTCGGTCGAGATCGGCGAGTCATCGCTCACCGTCATCCACCTGGTCGGGCACACTCCGGGCTCGATCGCGCTGCTGTACGACGACCCCGATGGCACACCGCACCTCTTCACCGGTGACAGCCTGTTTCCAGGCGGCCCTGGCCGGACGACGTCAGCAGAGGGCTTCCAGTCCCTCATGGACGACCTCGAGCACAAGGTCTTCGACAGGCTGCCAGACGAGACCTGGGTCTACCCGGGCCATGGTCATGACACGACGCTCGGCGCGGAGCGCCCGCACCTGCCCGAGTGGCGCACCCGCGGCTGGTAGTGGGGACGACACGCCCTGAGACTGAATACTCTCCCGATGTATACACAGTGTGTATAGTCGCCTCCATGCCTACCTCACACACGTTGCTCGCGCTGCTTGAGCGCGAGCCTGCGCATGGGTACACCTTGAAGCGCCAGTACGACGAACGGTTCGCGCAGACGCGACCGCTCGCCTTCGGCCAGGTCTACGCGTCTCTTGCCAGGTTCGAGAAGCAAGGCTGGGCCCGCGTGACCGATGTGGTGGCCGGGGAGGGTCCCGAGCGCAAGCGGTACCGGATCACCCCGGAGGGGACCAACGTCGTCGAAAACTGGGTCTTCGAGCCACAGTCCGCTGGCGTCTTCTCGACCAGCACCCTGTTCGCCCGGGTGGCGGTCGCGCTGATGTCGGGGCGGTCGGCGCAGACGGTGCTCGCGAACCAGCGAGCCACGCATCTGGTCCGGATGCGTGAGCTGACCGGCCTTCGAAAGGGCGCAGGCGCCGACGGCTTGCTCGCGATCAGCTACGAGCTCGCGCACCTGGACGCCGACCTGCGCTGGATCGCGGAGTCCGGCGAGCGGCTGGACAAGGTGCCCCGCGACATCGCCGAGGAGGAGCGATGACCGGCACGTCGGTCCTCGCGGCCAACGATGTCCACCTGTCCTACGGTGACACCGTCGCCCTTCGCGGCGCGAGCCTCGAGCTCACATCGGGTGAGCGCGTCGCCCTCATGGGGCCGTCGGGATCGGGCAAGTCCTCCCTGCTGCACTGCCTGGCGGGGATCATCCGCCCCGATTCCGGTGAGGTCACCCTCGAAGGCACCCGGGTCGACACACTCTCGGAGAGAGTCCGCAGCAGGCTTCGGCTGGAGCGGATGGGAGTCGTCTTCCAGTTCGGCGACCTCGTGCCCGAGCTGACGCTGGTCGAGAACGTGATGCTGCCGCTGCAGCTGCTCGGCCGAAAGAAGCGGGAGGCCCGCCTGACGGCGATGGACCTTCTTGCCGCACTTGATATCGACGACGTCGCAGGCAAGCGCACGGGGGCGGTCTCCGGTGGCCAGGCGCAGCGAGCCGCCGTGGCTCGGGCACTTGTCCATCGCCCGGCGATCGTGCTCGCGGACGAGCCGACCGGATCCCTCGACACGGTGACCGCGGAGGTGGTGCTCGACGCCATGGTGTCGTTGAGCACGCAGCTCGGCGCCGCCCTTCTCGTCATCACCCACGACAATCTGGTCGCGGCCCACCTCGACCGGCACGTCGAGATGCGGGACGGGGTCGTCACCCGAGCCGCCCAGGTACTCAGGTGACCCGAGCCGTCGCGCTGGGTCTGCGTCTCGCAGGGGGCGGCGCAGGCTCCGCGCGGCTGAGGTCGGCGATGGTCGCCACCGCGGCCGCCATCGGTACCTGGCTCTTGCTGAGCGTGACGGCCATCGCGCGTGCCGAGCAGGTCCAGGTGGCCGGCCTCTACTCGAGCGCCGAGATGCAACGGTTGCTGCTGGCCGTCGTGCTGGCCATCGCGCTTCCCGTCCTCGTGCTCGCGGCAACCGCCGGACGGCTTTCTGCGGCGCTGCGGGAGCGGCGGCTCGCCAACCTGCGCTTGCTCGGTATGACGCCGGCGCAGACTCGCATGGTGGCAGTGACCGAGGCCGGGGTCGCCGCAGTCATGGGAACCGTGGCTGGCCTGGTCGCCTTCCTCCTCACGAGACCACTGCTCGGCCAGCTCAGCGTGGCGAACCGAGACTGGACCCTCGAAGCCCTTCGTCCACGCGGCACCGACTACCTCATCGTGGCGGTCGTGCTGCCACTCGTGGTGGTCGCCCTCGCGGCGCTGCCGGCTCGGGTCAACCTGACGGGCGCGATGAGCGGGGCGGGCAAAGCCGACTCGAGCCGGACCTCGTGGTTGCGCGCCGTGCCGCTGGTCATCGGAGTGGCGCTGTGCGGGTACGTCATCAGTCAGCAGAGCCCGAACGACCCGCCTGGCCCCGTCATCATGGTTCTGTTCGGCGGGATCGCGCTGCTCGGAGTCGGCGCGATCCTGGTCGTCCCGGTCTTCGTCCGACTCGTCGCCGACCTGATGCTGCGTCACGGCCGCGGACCCGCCACGACCATCGCTGCACGACGTCTGCAGGCGCAGCCGGCCGCGGTCACCCGCGTGATCAGCGGGCTGATGATCGGGCTCTTCCTCGTGACCGGTGCCCGGTCGGTGGTCGTCGCCTTCGAGTCCACGTCGCAGTACATCTCCGCGGCCAGGCACGTCACCACGGAGCAGCGGACCGTGCTGGCCGTGTCCGCCAGCCGCGCCGGGTCAGTCGCGGAGCGTGCCGAGCAGGTCGACGGCGTGCGAGGCACAGTGGTGTTCGCTTCCCTCTCTCGAGATTGCACGGGACTGTCCACCATCTGCAGCACGGCGCTGGTCGGCTCGTGCGCCGACCTCGAACAGGTGGCGCCGCAGCTGCGAGGGTGTCGCGACGACCGGCCGACGTGGCTCTCCACAGATCACGGCGAGGGCCTCACGGGGAGCACCATCCGCTGGCGCACCCGGGGCCACCGCGCCGGCGGCGACACCGTCACGTTGCCAACGCCGACATCGCGCATCGGCGGCGACGCCTACGCGGGGATGCACCCGCTCGATCCCGCCACGGTGTTCGTGCCGCGCGCCCTGGCCGGCACCGCTGTCGACAAGGCCCAGCACAGCGTTCTCGTGACGGCCGAACCCGGTCGCGATCTCTTCGAACGACTGCGGGCCGCCGGGTTGCGCCCCACCACGAGTCCGGACTTTGTCAACTATGACTTCGTGGCCGGGCTGCGCGCCATGGTGTGGGCAATCGCTGCGGTCATCCTCAGCGTCGGGTTGCTCGCGTTTGCCGTTGCGGCCATCGACCGCGCGATCAACCGCCGCCGTGAGGTGGTGTCGCTGCAGCTCATCGGGGTCTCCCCTGGTCTGCTGCGCCGGACGCAGTGGCTAGAGGCCGCGCTGCCCATCGCAGCCGGGACGCTGCTGGCGATCGGGCTCGGGCTCCTGGCCGGAGCGACGTACCTGTCCATCGGCGACAGCCCCCAGCACGCACCGTGGCAGCAGTCGCTCACCCTCGGCGTCGTGTCGGTGCTCTCGGCGTTCGGCATCGCCGGGCTGACAGTTCTTGCGGCGAGCCCCCGGATCCGGCCCGACCTCATCCGCGCTGAGTAGCCGCACGCCGTCGGCAGTCAACCTTTCGGGAAGGCGCAGAACTCGTTGCCCTCAGGGTCGGCGAGCACGCTCCAGCGGATCTCGTCGTCCTGCCGGCGTACAAGGCTCGCTCCGGACTCCAGTAACGCGTCGACGGACTTCGCGGTGACGTCCCAGTGCACCCGGTTGGGCTCGGTCTTCGGCTCCGGGACGGGGACGAAGTCGATCGTCATGTGCTTGATGTGCTTGACGCCCTGCACCGTCGAGTACCCCTGCCCGTGGTGCACGACCTCGCCCTTGAGCACGTGTCCCCACCAGGCCGCCTGCTTCGTCGGGTTGACGCAGTCGACGACGAGCCCGTGCAGCCGGTTCTCCGGGACATCGTCACGGAGAAAGGCGCAGTACTCGCCGCCCTCGGGGTCTGTCATCACCGTCCAGCCGCGATCACCTTGCGGGACAAGCACCTGGCTGCCGAGCTTCTCCAGGTCGGCGAGCGAGGTCGCGTAGATGTCGAGATGGACCCTGTTCTTGACGCCCTTGGGCTGCTGCACCCTGTTGAACCAGATCGCGTGTCGGCCGCTGCCAGCGACGAGGCCAGCCTCCCCGCTGTCGTCGGCCTGGACCCGCTGGTCCAGAGCCGATCCCCAGAAGTCGGCGAGCGACAGCGGGTTGGTCGCGTCGATGCAGATCTTCTTAAACCGAGCGAGTGCCATACGGGCACCTAACCACGCCACTCAGCGTCGCGCGCGGCGAGGTCTGGCGGGCCGCGTCGGCTCAGGGGGCGTTCGGCTCCAGGGCGTCGGTAGGCGGGTGCCGCTCCGTGAAGGCTCTGATCGTGTCGGCGTCAGCCGACGTGCAGAACTGCCGCCACTCGGTTCCGTCCGGGCCACCCTTGACGGACCAGTGGGTGATCGCGATGTGCTTCCCGTCCGGGAGGGCGCCACCGTCATCGCTGGTCCACGGGATGGCGACCGTCTTGCGGTCGTCGAGGCCCTCGGCCACCTCCCCGAGGTCTTCCATCGCCTGCTCGTCGGCGGCGACCGAGTCGTCGTACCAGATGAAGGTCCAGCCGTGCTCCTGCGAGTGGACGAGCTCACCGAGCTCTGGGCGCTCTTCGGCGACGTAGACGGGCTTGGAGATGTCGGGCCATTGTGCCCAGTGGATTCCGCTGACCGGCGGGACGCCGTCGTAGTCCACGGCAGCGCCGGGATCGACGTGATCGGGCCCGGCAGCGGGATTGCCCTGCTCGTCGTCACATCCTCCGCCAACGACTACGGGGGTCGTCGTGCCCTCGTTCGAGGTGGTCACGGTGCCGCGTGAGGCGTCTGCGTCGATGACATCCTCCGCCGAGCTGCAACCGGACGCGACGAGCAGGGCAACTGACCCCAGCAGCGCAGCCCCGCGCCGTCCACCTGGTGAGGAGAGAACCGCATCAGACATGGCCTCGAGAGTACCCGCGGACCCACCTGCACTAGCATTTCGCGGTGACCGACAGTGCTCTGCGGACGTTCGTCGACGCACTTCCCGACGACGGCTCGTTCTCGGTCTGGAGCGGTCCGGTCTCGGCGGCCCCAACAATGAGCCACCGGGCGGACGAACAGCACTACGCCGCCAGCACGATGAAGCTTGCCCTGGTGATCGCGGCGTACCGCGAGGCCGAGGCCGGCAGCGTCGACCTCGATGCACCGGTTGCGGTTCACGACGCGTTCGCCTCCGGCGTCGGCGAGACGAGGTTCTCGATGGACCGCGGCGACGACAGCGACCCGGAGCCGTGGCGAAGGCTCGGCGAGGACGTGTCGTTGCGCTGGCTGTGCTACCGGGCGATCGTGAAGTCCAGCAATCTCGCGACAAACCTCGTCCTGGATGTCGTCGGCACCGACGCCGTCGCCCGGACCCTCGCCGCGAGCGGGGCGACCGGCAGCGTGGTGACTCGCGGGATCGAGGACACCGCCGCGCGAGATGCCGGGCTGCAGAATCTGGTCACCGCCGCGGATCTGGCCCGGACACTCCAAGCCTTGTATGCCCAGGAGCTCACCGGAGCGGACAGTAGTGCGGAGATCCTCGCGGTGCTGGCAGCCCAACAGATCAACGACGCGATCCCAGCAGGTCTGCCGAAGGCGACGAGGGTGGCGCACAAGTCTGGTTGGGTCGAGGGTATCTCCCACGACGCAGGCATCGTCTACCCGACCGACGCCGACCCGTTCGTGTTCGTCATGTGTACGACGTCCACGCTCGACGAACAGGCCGGTCTCGACCTGATCGCGGCGGGCGCTGCCGCGGCGTGGGCAGACCGTAGTGTGCTGGGGTGACCAGTTCCAGTGTGATCTCCGCCGTGCGCTGCCATCGGCTGACCGCTGTCCTGCACACGCCGTTCGTCACGGCACTGCGGTCCGCCACGACCGTTGAGACGACAGTGGTCGAGATCCACACCGCCGACGGCCTTCGAGGCTTCGGCGAGGCTCCTCAGGTGTGGCGGGTGACAGGTGAGTCGCTCGCCGGCGCCGAAGCCTGCATTGCCGGTCCCCTGGCCGACGTGGTGACGGGGCGCTCGGCGGACGACCTGCACGACCTCCTCGTCGAGATCGCGGGGGCGGTCGTCGGCAATTTCGGGGCCAAAGCGGCCGTCGACGTCGCCCTGCACGACCTGGCCGCACGAAGGCTCGGCATCTCCCTGCCGCGCCTGCTCGGGACGAGCCGACACCGTGTCGAGACCGATGTGACGATCTCCGCAGGCAATGCGCAGCGCCTCGGAGCCGACGCCGAGAAGCGCATCGCCGAGGGATTCTCCGTGCTCAAGCTCAAGGTCGGCACCGACGCCGCGACCGATCTCGAGCGGGTCGAGGCCGTGCGACAGGCAGTCGGTCCCCACGTGGCGATCAGGGTCGACGCCAACCAGGGTTGGACGCCGCGGCAGGCCATCACGGTGATCCGCGCCCTGGAGGACAGCGGAGTCGGGGTGGAGTTCGTCGAGCAGCCCGTCGCCGCAACAGACCTGGACGGTCTTGCCGTCGTGACCGCGGCTGTCGACACGCCGATCATGGCCGACGAGTCGTGCTTCGGCCTGCGGGACCTGAGTGCGCTGATCGAGCGAGGAGCGGCCGACCTCGTCAATGTCAAGCTCGCCAAGTGTGGCGGCCTCCGGGTGGCCAGTGCCATGCTCGAGCTCGCTGCCGCCCACGGCGTCGGGTGCATCGTCGGCTCGATGATGGAGGGGCCGATCGGCGTCGGGGCCGCGGCCAGCCTGGTCGCGGCATCCGGCACCACAGCCGTCAGTGACCTCGACGCGGCGTGGTGGGCGGCGACATCACCGGTCATCGGTGGCCTCGGGTATGACGCCGGGACGGTCGTGCTGCCGGACGCACCGGGACTCGGCATCGAGAGACTCGCATGACGGATTTCAAGGTCACCGCCGAAGTGGCGACCGTGTGGACCTCCCCCGACGCTCCGCGCCTCGTCGACGAGCCCGCGCTGAGGGACCGCCCGGACCTGGCGGCGTGGACGACAGCGCTCGACTCCAAGGCGCGCTTCGGCCTGCACGGACGAACCCTGACCCAGCTGCTGCGCGACGAGCCCGTCGAGATCCTCGACCACGGGCCGGACGGCTGGGTCAGGGTGGCTGCCCCCTGGCAGCCGGCACCAGAGCATCCAGGCGGCTACCCGGGGTGGGTCCGGGCCGCTCACCTCGGCGACGAGACCGGCCCGCGCCACGATCGGCCGGCCGACGAACGTCCGTCCGGTTCGGTGCGGAGGGACCGGCTGGCGGTGCTGGCCGAGGCAAGGCGCTTTGTCGGCCTGCGGTACCTGTGGGGCGGGTTGTCGCCGTACGGCTTCGACTGCTCAGGCCTCGTCCACTACGCCTACCGACAAGCGGGCTTGGTTGTTCCTCGAGACGCCGACGCACAGGCCAACGCCTGCGAGCCGGTGGCGCTGGGCAGCGAACGACCCGGTGACCTGTACTTCTTCGCCCGCCAGAACGACCGCGTCTTTCATGTCGGCTTCGTGACCGGGGAGCGAGTGATGCTGCACGCCCCCGAGGGCGGCGGCAGGATCGAGGATGCGCCGCTCTCCCCCGAGCGCGTCGCGACCTTGGTCGCAGGCGGCAGGTTCGACAGCGCTTGATCGGCTGAGGCTAACGAGCGTCGTCTCGATGCGGTGACTCCTCAGCTGCCTCATCGGCGACCGACGACTCACGCCCCTGCTCCGCGTCACCGCCGTTCTCGTTGCCACCTGCCTTCGCCACCTCGCGACCGCGCGGCGAGATCAAGCTAGCCGCGGTCGTGACCGCCAGGATGC
>JACDHG010000080.1 GCA_013821195.1 Propionibacteriales bacterium | reverse complement strand
CTCGTCGCCCCCGCATGAGCGAGTCGAAGTGCGCGGCGAACGACAGCCGCGCGAAGCGAGGCCGGCCCTCCGCGTCGAGGGCGAGATCACGGAGGTAGTCCCAGTCGAAGTCACCGTGCGTCATCGGCATCGGCTCACGCCCGTGCGCACGCATCGCGAGCAGCGTAGCCGCATGGTCCTCCGGGTCCAGCAGGCTGACCTCTCCCCCGATGAGCTGCGCGTGCGCTCGGGGACCGCGTCTCTCCTCGAGCAACCGCATCTGCGCCTCGACCTGACCCAGGGTGTGAACGCCGTCGACGCGCACCTTGTTGGCATCCTTGGAGTGGTAGCACGGCGTGCAGGTCAGGTTGCACCGCGGGAAGACCCCGTGGGTGCCTTCGCAGCCGACCGCGTTGCGGCCAAGCGTCTGCGCGTCCGTCCGCGCGGCTACCGGCAGAGCGGACCACCTCTCGTCGAGGGCACGACGGGTCTCGGGGTGGACGGGGCGAGTTCGTTCCTCGAGGCGACGTAGCAGCCTCGGGAGCCTCATTTCTTCTCCCCTGCCGGGTCGGGGTCGATCAGCTCGGTGTCGGGGTTGAAGGCCACCCAGGCGAACCAGAACGTGTCGAGATGCTGATAGGGCTCCAGCTGCGACCCTTTCAGCGGCCCAGCGACGGCTCGGCCGAGGACGTCCCACCGGGTGCCGGTCTCCTCGTCCTCGAAGAAACCCTGCCGGCTGGTGAAGTGCAGGCGCCGTCCATCGACGACCGGATCGAAGACGCCGACGGTCCCGATGTCCTCGCCCCCGGCAATGCTGGGCGTGTCGAGCGCGGAGGTCTGTCCTGGTCGGTGCCACAGGACCGCGTCCCGGTCTCCGACCGTGACCTCGAGGGGCTGTCGGCCGGCGAGGGCGCTCCGGACGACCGCAACGCCGCTCGACCCGTCGCTGAGCCCGATCACGCGTTCCTTGACCGGCAGCCGCTCGTCGGGCTCGCCTGGCAGCTCAAAGAGCAGGGCGCCGTCGGGGTCGTCGTACCCGACGTAGGGATTGGAGCCGTAGGGCCGGTCGAAGCCGGTGTCCTGCGACAGGACCAGCGCGTTGGCGTGTGCGTCGCGGAACTCGCTCCAGGCGACTATCCCCATGGGGATGGCGGTGAGCTTCTGGCCGGTGAGGACGCCGATCGAGGCCTGCCCGGTCAGCTGCGGCCACAGGGACTCGGTCTGTCGGTCGTACATCACGAGGTTGTCGGCATACAGCATCCCGGAGGTTCCGAAGGACAGGACTCGCCCGTCCACTTCGCGCAGGAAGGCGACCCCCGAGTTGCACAGCGGGCAGTAGGTGACCGCGACCGGCACGCCTGCCACGGTGTCGTTGACGATCTCGTGCCACGTCATGACCCGCAACGGATAGGCGCGTGTCTCGCCCTCAACGGTGAGGGAGAGCACGGGCTCGTCCGACTCCAGCCAGGTGACCGTGTCCGCGGACTCGAAGGAGGGCTCGTCGATGGGCGGGATGCCGTCAGGCGGAGGCCCCCCGGAGCGGACCTCGTCGGGGTCGACCAGTGGCTCGGGAAGCCGGGGGTCGAAGCGGTCGTCGAGCGCGGAGACCGTTTCCTCGGACGGGTCCGCCTCGACCTGGGCGGGCGTGGCGGACGGGCCCCCGGCCTGACCGTCGTTGCCCAGGCCGGAGCACGCGGTGAGCACGGTCAGCAAGCCTGCGGCCAGCAGTGCCGCGCGATGGTGAGCCATGATCTGGGCCTCCTCAGGCGTTCAGCATGGGTGGCGACGGGCGCCCCGTCCGTAAGCGCGCTCACGGAAGCGGGGTTGACTCCCAGTAAGACTGGGGGCTCCAGGACAGACTGGTCGCATCAGGACGATGAAGGAGACGCATGAGCCTCAGGGCAGTCAGCACCCTTGTCGCCGGCGCGGTCCTGGTCCTCACAGGATGCTCGACCGGCGTCGCCGACGGCGACAGCGAGGGCAGCGAGGGCAGTACCGGGGACGGTTCGACGGGCTCCGTCGCGACTCCCCCCGAGACAGACCTGGCGTTCACCGCAGAGACGTTGGACGGTTCGCCCTTCGACGGGGAGACGCTCGCGGGCAGACCGGCGGTGCTCTGGTTCTGGGCGCCGTGGTGCCCCACCTGCCGGGCGCAGGCCCCTGGCGTCAGCCGGCTCGCCGAGCAGTACGACGGGCAGGTCAGCGTCGTGGGTGTGGGCGGCCTCGCCGACGAAGGGGACATCCGCGACTTCGCCGTACAGGTCGACGGCCCGACACACCTCATCGACGAGGACGGCGAAGTGTGGCGCCACTTCGGTGTGACCGCGCAGAGCACCTACCTCGTCCTCGACGCCGACGGCGGCGTGGTCGCGGAAGGCTACCTCGACGACCACGTCCTCGCGGACAAGGTCGAGGGGCTCGTGGGCTGACATGCTGGACGGTGCCGCTGCGATCGCCCTCGGCGCGGGGATGCTCGCCGCGCTCAACCCCTGCGGGTTCGCGCTGCTCCCGGCCTACCTGACCCTCCTGGTGATCGGCGACCAGCCCAACCGGATGGTCGCCGTGCAGCGGGCGCTGAAGATGACTGCCGCGATGACCGCGGGATTCTTGGTGGTGTTCGCGGCGTTCGGGTTCCTCGTGGCACCGGTCGCCTCCTCGGCGCAGCGCTATCTGCCGTGGGTGACCGTCGTGGTCGGCATCCTTCTGCTGGTCGCCGGTCTGTGGCTGCTGGCCGGGCGGGGCCTGCCCGGGCCGAAGCCGCGGCTCGGCGGGAAGGGGCCGATCACCGGCTCGATGCGCTCGATGTTCGGCTTCGGCGTCTCCTATGCGGCAGCCAGCCTGACCTGCACGGTCGCGCCGTTCCTGGCCGTGGTCGTCGCGGCATTCCGCGCCGACTCCGTCCTCGCCGGGTCGGCCCTCTTCCTGCTCTACGGGGCCGGGATGGGCCTCGTCGTCGGCACCGCCGCGCTCTCTGTCGCGCTCGCCCAGCAGTCTCTCGTGCGCGGCGCACGACGCGTGGGTCTCCTCGTGCCCACCGCCGGTGGGGTCCTCCTCATCCTGGTCGGTGCCTACGTCGCCTACTACGGCTGGTGGGAGATCCGAGTACTTCGCGATGGCTCCACGGCCGACCCGGTCATCGAGGCCGCCGCCTCCGTCCAACAGACCCTCGCGAACACGGTCGCGTCGCTGGGTGCCAGCGGGTTTCTCCTCGCACTGGCCGCCCTCGCACTCCTGGCGGCTGGCGGCACTCTCGTGCGCCGACACATGACCCGGGACCGAAGGGGAAACAAGACCACGACATCCGCAGGCTGACCGTCTGCGGCACCGAGATCCCCCGCCCGGGAGGGACCGCGCATGGAACACAAGGAGACCCTCGTCGGTGGCGTGCCGACACGGTGGATCGAGAACGGCACGGGGCAGGCCGTCGTGCTCGTGCACGGCATCCCTACCTCACCGCGGCTGTGGCGCCATGTCATGCCGCTGGTCAAGGGGCGGAGCCTGGCCTGGGAGATGGCCGGGTACGGCACGAGCATCCCCGGCGGTGTCGGCCTCGATCTCGGCCTGGCCGCGCAGGCCGAACGACTCCTCGCCTGGCTCGACCACCTCGGACTTCACGACCCCGTGCTGGTCGGCCACGACCTCGGCGGGGGCGTGGCACAGATCGCCGCAGCCCGAGCGCCCGAGCGGTTCGCGGGGCTCGTGCTCACGAACGCGGTGTGTTACGACTCCTGGCCAATCCCCAGCGTGAAGCTGATGGCTCGCTTATCAGGCCTGCTGCAGCACATGCCCGATGTGGCGATGTACCCGAGCTTTGTACAGCTGCTGCGACGAGGACACGACCATGGCGAGATCGCGCGCGAGTCCATCGGCCTGCACTGGCAGTCCTACGCCACCCACGGTGCCGCGGCGTCACTGATGCGGCAGGTGTCAGCCCTGGATGTCCACGACACGCTCGCGGTGGCCGACCGCCTTCCGCACCTCGGACTACCCGCGCGAGTCGTCTGGGGCGACGCAGACCAGTTCCAGAAGCTGCCCTACGGCGCACGCCTCGCGGACGATCTCGGCACGGACATCCGCCGGATCAACGGCGGCAAGCACTTCACCCCCGAGGACCACCCCACCGAGATCGCCGAGGCGATCAACGAGCTGGTTGCAGGAACACCCCCAGGACTCGGCTGATACCTCGTCCCGCGGGTGGGTTCACATACCCAGCCGGCCGCGGAGGCCCTCGAGCGCCTCCTCAAGAGCTTCCTGCACGCCGGGCGTGTCTCGCTCACCGTCCAGTCCCACCAGCCACGTCAACTCCTCGGACCCCGGCCGCCTTCGGCCGATCACGCGGGCCATACCGTGCTTGCCCAAGTCAACCTGAGTGCGCACCACCGCGGTCCAGGCCACACGCTCCTTGGCTAGAGAGGCCAGAGGGTAGGCACTCGGAAGATGCAGCACTGTACGACGCGCGACGGTCGGGAGGAGACCGGTGAGGGTCAACGTGGAATCTCTGTCGTCCCATGTGACCTTGCCGATCTCTTCCCACCCCAGACGGACCCACTCCCGCGGGACGGCGACGCGTGATGGTGCACCGTCGGAGTGGTACAACGCACGCTCGCTCGCTGCCACCCAGCTTCCACTGCTGTCACATGTCATAGTCAGGACTCTTTCTCCTGATGCCAACGGCAATGATGAGCGGATCTCATCTCGCGCTGTCAGCGCCTCCATCATCCTGGCCAGGCGCTCACGCAGACGCCTCGTCAACCCGGTGGTGCGCCCGGGAAAGACGATTCCCTCGATGTGTGAAGCCATCACCCGCCTCCTTCCTCCACATGCCGGTTCTGCTATCTCGGACAACGAAACCGACAGAGAGCCCCACGGTCTGTGATGGCGCCGACACTTCCCGGTGATCGGCGGTGTGGTGCCGTTTCCTGAGGCGCGCGACGGCGCTCGCGCAGCTGCCGTGCTGGCCTTCCACCGAAGGCGAATCGCAGCGACCAGGTCACCGCGCGTTCCGTGATGGCGCTTACGGACGAGGGGCTGAGCCCGGCCTACCTTGAGGCGGTGAAGTCACCGAACTGTAGGGAGCACCCATGAGGATGAAGGCGATCTGGAACGGCGTCGTACTGGCCGAGAGCGACGACACGGTCGTGGTCGAGGGCAACCACTACTTCCCCCGTGACTCGCTCGTGGAGGAGTACTTCGAACCGAGCTGGACGCGTTCGGTGTGCCCGTGGAAGGGCGTGGCCTCTTACTACTCCGTCACCGTGGACGGTCAGACCAACACCGACGCAGCGTGGGAATACCGGAGGCCCTTCCCGGCGGCGCGCAAGATCAAGGACCACGTCGCGTTCGGGCACGGTGTCCAGGTCGTCGCGGGCGAAGCCAGCGTTGAGGGGACGGTCGCCCGATGAGCGCACAGATCCCAGATCGCACTGTGGATGTCGTGGTTGTCGGGTTGGGCGTGGCTGGTGAAGCAGTCGCCGGGGAGCTCGCCTCTGCCGGCCTGGAGGTCCTCGGGGTGGAGAGCCGGCTGGTCGGCGGCGAGTGCCCCTACTGGGGCTGCATCCCGAGCAAGATGATGATCCGAGCGGCCGGGCTGATCGCCGAGACCCGCCGCGTGGAGGGCCTGGCCGGCAAGGCTAACGTCACGCCCGACTGGGCACAGGTCGCCGAGCGGATCCGCCGCGAGGCCACCGACGACTGGGACGACCAGGTCGCGGTCGACCGGTTCACGGGACAGGGCGGACACTTCGTCCGTGGCCGTGCCCAGCTCGCCGGCCCCGGTCGCGTGCTCGTCGACGGCCAGCTCGTCGAGGCGCGGCGTGGGGTGGTGCTGGCCACCGGCACCGTCGCCTCGATTCCGCCGATTCCGGGGCTGGCGGACACGCCGTACTGGACCAACCGCGAAGCCATAGAGCTGACCACCCTGCCCGACTCGCTCATCGTTCTCGGCGGCGGCGCGATCGGGCTGGAGCTGGCACAGGTCTTCGCCCGCTTCGGGGTGGCCGTCACCGTCGTCGAGGCAGCCGACCGGCTCCT
Source organism: Propionibacteriales bacterium (assembly GCA_013821195.1). GTDB lineage: Bacteria > Actinomycetota > Actinomycetes > Propionibacteriales > Nocardioidaceae > JACDHG01. Next base: position 4,106 of record JACDHG010000080.1, on the reverse strand, counting down.
CGCGGCCGAGGAACCCGAGTCCTCGACCCTCGTCCAGGAAGCCCTCGAGAGCGACGACATCACCGTGGTCACCTCAGCGAAGGTCGACCGCGTCACCCACGACGGACGCTTCACCCTCCACCTGCCCGACCGGGACCTGACCGCGGACAGGCTGCTGGTCGCCACCGGACGCCGAGTCGACCTCACCGGACTGGGCGTCGACACCGTCGGACTCGACCCTGCTGGCCGGGCCCTCGAAGTCGACGAACACCTGCGCGCCGGGGAAGGACTGTGGGCGGTCGGGGACGTCACCGGTCACGGCGCCTTCACCCACGTCGGCACCTACCAGGCCAAGATCGCCGTCCGCGACATCCTCGGCGACCCCGGGCCCGCCGCCGAGTACGACGCCGTGCCCCGGGTGACCTTCACCGACCCCGAGGTCGGTGCCGTGGGGCTGACCGAGGCCCAGGCGCGGGACCGGGGCATCGCCGTCCGTACCGGTCTCGCGCAGGTGCCGTCCTCGGCACGCGGCTGGATCCACAAGGCCGGTAACGAAGGTCTCATCAAGCTCGTCGTCGATGCCGACACCGGCCTGCTGGTCGGCGCCACCTCCGCCGGCCCCGCCGGCGGTGAGGTCCTCGGCGCCCTCGCCGTCGCCGTCCACGGCCGCGTCCCCGTCGACCGGCTGCGGCACATGATCTACGCCTACCCCACCTTCCACCGCGGCATCGAGGACGCCCTCCGCGATCTCGACGCCTGATGTGTAAGCGCGGTCACCGAACCGCCCCCCCCACCAAGCTGGTTCCCCCCTTCTAGCGTCATCCACAACCACTCAACAGGAGGTCAAACCGATGTCCACCACCACACACTCGATGAACCTGACAGCCACCACCCACCGCGCGGTCTACGGCATCGTCGGCGGTCTCGCCGGCGGCGTCGTCTTCGGCCTGCTCATGGCGATGATGGACATGATCGGCATGGTCGCCCAGCTCGTCGGCAGCAGCTCGGCAGCCGTCGGCTGGATCGTGCACCTGGCCATCTCCGCCTTCATCGGCGCGTCTTTCGCGGTCCTGCTCGGCTCGCTGGCCAAGACGCTCGTCCCTGCGGCTCTTGTCGGGATGGGCTACGGCGTGGTCTGGTGGGTGCTGGGCGCACTGCTGATCATGCCGGCACAGCTCGGCATGCCCGTGTTCGAGCTCAACACCACCGCCTGGCAGAGCCTGATGGGCCACCTGCTGTTCGGACTCGTCCTCGGGATCGTGTACTCCGTGCTCGCCCGACGCGAACACGACTGAGCCGCACCATGGCAGAGGAGACGGTGGCCCGCCTCGACGCGGGCCACCAGCATGTGAAGTCCAACTCCCGACCGGACCCGTCGTCATACTGTCTGGTGGGGCACATGGGTGACCTGCAGTTGGACGGCGCCCCACCTTGGGCGCCGGGACGACGGGAGGAGCTGTCAGACGTGGAACGCCGCGGTCAAGGAGCCGACGACCTCTGGTGCATGTCAGAGGTGGACATCTTTGCCGACCTCAACGATGAGGAGATCGCGGCCATCGGGGCAGCCGCACCGATGCGGCAGTTCTCCCCCGGCGAGCTGCTCTACTCCCCACCCCAGCCGATGGAGACCCTCTTCATCCTCAAGCAGGGCAGGGTACGGATCTTCCGGGTCTCCCCCGACGGCCGGACCCTGACCACGGCCATCATCACCCCCGGCACGATCTTCGGCGAGATGCTCCTGCTCGGCCAGCAGATGCACGACAACTTCGCCGAGGCCCTCGACAAGGTCACCGTCTGCGTGATGAGCCGCAGCGACGTCCAACGCTTCCTGCTCTCCGACGCCCGCATCGCCGCACGGATCTCCGAGATCCTCGGCAACCGCGTCTCCCAGCTCGAACGACGCCTGTCCGACACCGTGTTCAAGAGCGTCCCGCAGCGGGTCGCGACCACCTTGTGCCTCCTCGCCGACGAGGAACAACGACGACCGCTCGGCCGCGGCCTGCAGGTCTCCCTCACCCACGAACAGGTCGCCGCCCTCGCCGGCACCTCCCGCGAGACCACCACCAAGATCCTCAACGAGTACGCCGAGCAGGGCCTCCTGCGTCTGGGCCGAGGTAAGTTCACCATCCTCGACCTGTCCCGGCTGTCCGCGGAAGCCGGCGAGTAGACCCACTCGAGACTAGGAGCTGCATGACCCACCTGCCCTCGCTGCCCGAGGACGCCAAGCTGCTCGACGTGTTCCGCGCCTACCCGGACACGGCACGGCCGCTCATCGACTACCACCAGGCCCTGATGCGCGACGAGTCCCCGCTCAGCGAGGCGCAACGCGAGCTCATCGCGGCCTACGTCTCCGGGCTGAACGCCTGCGACTACTGCTACGGCATCCACCAGACCACCGCACAGGCATTCGGCGTCGACGAGGGCCTCCTCACCGCACTCCTGGTCGACCTCGAGACCGCGAACATCGATGAGCCGATGCGGACCCTCCTGCGCTACGTCGGCACGCTCACCACCGACCCCGCCAAGGTCACCCCGGCGGACGCCCAGCACGTCCTCGACGCCGGCTGGAGCGAACGTGCCCTCCACGACACGGTCTCGGTCTGCGCGCTGTTCAACTTCATGAACCGCTTCGTCAACGGCCTCGGCGTCACCGCCGACCCCGACTACGCCGACCTCTCCGGCGACCGCCTCGCCAGGAGCGGGTACGCCGGCCTCAAGAAACTGTTGTGAGCCCCGAGGGCTCCGTACCAGGAAAGCGGGAACACCATGCCGTCCTCCGACCGGTTCAGCGACCTGCGTGCGGTCTACGTCAACTGCACCCTGAAGCCCTCCCCCGAGCTGTCACACACCGCCGGACTGATGGACGTCAGCACGAAGATCATGCGAGACAACGGCGTGACCGTCGACGAGATCCGTGCCGTCGACCACGACATCGCCCCCGGCGTACAACCGGACATGCGCGAGCACGGCTGGCACAACGACGACTGGCCCGCTCTGGCGAAACGGATCCTGGCCGCTGACATCCTCGTCGTCGGAACCCCGATCTGGCTCGGCGACAAGTCGAGCATCTGCACACGCGTGATCGAACGGCTCTACGCCCTGTCCGGGATGCTCAACGACAAGGGACAGTCGCTGTACTACGGCAAGGTCGGTGGCGTGATCGTCACCGGCAACGAGGACGGCATCAAGCACGTCGCGATGAACGTGCTCTACTCCCTCCAGCACCTGGGCTACCTCATCCCCCCGCAAGCCGACTCGGGGTGGATCGGAGAAGCCGGCCCCGGGCCCTCGTAACTCGACAAGGACTCAGGGGGACCGGAGAACGCCTTCACGCAGCGCAACACCCGGATCATGACCTGGAACCTCATGCACCTCCCCGCCCTGCTCCGCCGAGAGGGCGGACTGCCGACCGAGGGCAACCAGCGGGAGGCGGCAGGTCGGGAGTCGACGGCTGCCGGGCAGCCCAACTCCGAGTACCGCTGACCAGAAGGCGGGGTCGAGGCTGCCCGCCCCCGGTCGGCCGTTCTCAGAAAAGAAGTGGGCCGGTCAGAGTGAGGCCGACGTCCTGGGAGAACGCCCACAGGAAGGCAAGTGCACCACCGGCCAGGGCGATGTCCTTGTTGAACTGGATCATCTCCATCTGCTTGGTCGCGGCCTCGCTTTCCTTCCAGAACGGGTGCATGAGGAACGCAGTGGCCACCAGGAACGCGACGAGGAGGATGGCCCCCAGGTCTCCCCACACACCGAGGATCACCATGGCCCCACCGACAGCGATCTGCACGCCGGTGGCCCTGGTCGCAAGAGCTGCCATCGGCACGCCACGCGAGGCGGCGTAGCCGGCCATGGCTGCGGTCTGGGTCAGGTGGCCCATGGCGGAGCCGAGGAAGAGAGCACCGAAGAGGATGCGCCCGATGAGAAAGATGATGTCCACGTCAGCCTCCAGGTGACGGGGAGCGGCTGCGTCGCCGCGCCGAGCAGGTTTCCCCTGATCCACGTAACCCGGCGACCAGTCGCGCCCATTCCGAACACGGACGTCGCCGGGGAGGCTGCTGGTGTGATGCCCGGGCAGTCTCCGAACGCGCGGCGAGTGCCCGTACGCAACTGACCGTCAGTTGCCTGGCCATCGC
>JACDHG010000237.1 GCA_013821195.1 Propionibacteriales bacterium | reverse complement strand
GGACGCAGATGCCGGACGGACAAGAGGTGAGCGATCGCGACGGTGGGAGGCAGCCACTTCAGCCTCGTGAATGGCTCATCCCGACTCTGCGGTAAACGTGCGCGAGTCAGTCAGCGCCGATGCGGTAGCGGACGTGCGTTGCGTGAGACGAGTGGATGACCTCGACCGGCTTGAGCTTCTGGTCCCTGGCACCGTCAAACAGTCGCTCGCCACGACCGAGCAGGACAGGGACGATGTCGAGCATGAGTTCGTCGACAGCGCCTGCCCCGAACGCCTGCCGCACCGTCGAGGCTCCGCCGGCGATGTCGACGTCGCGGTCGCCGGCAGCGTCCTTCGCTTGCTCAAGGGCCGCATCGAAACCTGCTGTGAATGGAACGTCGTCCCGCCGTCCATCTCAATGGATTCGTGGGCGTGATGGGTGAGGACGAACACCGGCGCGTGATAAGGCGGCTCGTCGCCCCACCAGCCGCGCCAGTCACCTTCCCACTCGCCACGGATCGGACCGAACATGTTACGACCCATGATGTACGCACCGCTGGGCGTCGTCAGCTCATCGCGCGGGCCGACGTCAGCCTCGTGACCGGGCTCGCTGGCCCGCTGATGCCACTCGTGGTGCCGGAGACCCCCGACGCCAACCGGGTCGTCGCGGCTTTGGTCCGCTCCGGCGACGAAGCCGTCGAGCGAGATGGACATGTGACAGGTCATGCGGGTCATTCGGCCCCCTCCAAGCTCTCTGAGACGTGTGTGTGGGTTTGCGTCACGCTGCTTCCGTGACTCGCTTGGACAGCGACCACGGTCGGTTTGGTTCCGCTCGACCAGCTGAATCGTGTCAGCGGTACTCGTTCTCGGTGAGCTCCACGACGTAGGACCTTCGCAGATCAGGTTGTCTCGCATCACCCAGGTCTCGGCCATCGCGATCCGCATCAGCGATCCGTCGGTTCGGTGCACCTTGCCATCCAGCTCGCCCATGACGACGTCGCCCTGCTCGACCAGACGGACGATCCTCAGCTCGGGGCAGCCGCTGACTGCCAGGTTCTCGATCTCGGAGTCGTAGGCCTCCTTGCCGATCAGGTGATAGCCGCCAAAGACGGTCAACTCAATGTCGTCGGTCAGGCAGGACAGGATCTGACGTCTGCCCTCATCCGCGCTCGTCGCTGTGGGCAACACCGCCTGCGGAACAGTTTGAGCTGCACGCCGACGCCTCCAGCGCTGTCACACGGGCATCCGCTTCCGGGCACGCGTTTAGCGGATCAGATCTAGCGGAACACGGAGTTCGTGGCGCTCGTACAGGGCGGCGATGGCCGTCGGGTCGTCGTCAGCGCAGACGGCTGCGAGGGTGTCCAGCATCTGGTCGTAGTCGGGTCCCGTCCTGCCTTGGTAGGCCTCGGTCATGCGACCCCACTCGTCCCAAGGAAGCATCTCGATCTTGTTGAGTGCAGCGAGATCTTTGACAGCATTGCCGCGGATCTCGGCCGCGCCCCAGTTCTCGGTGCCGTACACCCCGAATGTGGCGGCGTCGATCTCTCCCTTCCGGAAGGCTGTCCACGCCTCACCGCCGGTCAGAAACTCACCAGGCGCAAGGTCTTCGGGACGGGTCAGCACCGTCTGGCCAGGGATTTCGGAATCGATGCGCACCCACCGCTCGGCGTTGTCGTCCAGGTACTCGGTGATCCAGTGGTCCAGACCCTGGTTCGGCTGGAAGTAAGTCGCGAAGCCGCAACGGACGCGAGCCAGGATGCCCCGGTGCCGCAGAAGCGCACAGCTGAGGACCGCGAAGTGTCGGCAGGTGCCGACCACGCGTTTGCCCGGCTCCCTCGCAACGGTCAGCGGCGACGGGTCCAGCGCTAACAACTCGGCGACCAGCGTGGCGGCGGGGCGGATCTGGTTCGTGGCGAAGCGCTCAGGCGGCATGCCCAGAGGCTCGGCGTCCGAGGGCTGGATGAACAGGCCGTGGACTGGAAAGCAGATGGCAAGCGGGTCAGCGCCGGCCGGTTTCCAGCACCGCTGAGCCAATGGCGTCCAGGGTCGTGAACGGACCAGAACGAGCGCAATCGAGGACCGTTGCCATGGTGGCGATTGTAAGCCAGCCGCAGCCGGGGCGACGTTCCGAGATCGGCAGCCCAACCGATGGCCGAACGGTAGACGGCGGTCCGATAGCCGGTGGCGCTGCGAAACGCATTGGCTCCCGCGTGAGCGCGTACGTCTTCACAACCACCCTCCTGTCACGTGGGTCAATCCATGGATGGTCCTGACCGCTGGCTATCCAGCAGCGCGTCGATGCGTGGGTTCCCGGTGGGAGGCGTGTGACGGGTGGGTGCCCCAGCAGCGACCAGCAGTGCCACCGTGGCCTCGTAGTCGCCGTCGCTCGCGCGATTGTTGCGCCATCCCCACACCGCGCTGTCGAGGGGTGTCGGACCCTCGTCGTCGAAGGCGCAGTCGCTCAGGTCGGCGCCGCGCTCGACCAGAAGGCGCACAGTCTCGACTCGTCCATGCATCGCTGCCTGGTCGAGCGGGGTGAAGTTGCTCCATCCGCGGGAGTCGACGTCGAGCCCGGCGTCAAGCAGGCCGCGGACGACCTCAGTCCGGCCGAGCAGGGAGAGTTGGCCCAGGAGCCAGCGCGAGTCCGTTCCTGGAATACCTGGCAGTGGGGGCAGCGCGTCGGGTAGGCGTACGGACTCACCTCTGGCCACAGCCAGTATCTGCTCCGCGACGGGGTCGAGGTCGGCGACGGCGCCCAAGCCTTCGAGCAGCTCATAGGCGGCCAGATGGCCGCAGCGTGCCGCCGCGGCGAGCGGCCTGACTCCGACGTCGGGATGGGGCATGTCCGGATCAGCGCCGGCATCAAGAAGCATCATCAGGATCGCGATGCCGCGGCCGCGTCCGATCGCCCAATGCAAGCAGCCGTGCTCGTTGACATCGACCCCGCGGTCGAGAAGCCAGCGAAGCCCCGGCTCGTCCTCGAAGTCCAGCTTGTGATTGACCATGTTCTCGAAGCCCGGCTGGTAGAGCACCTCGAGAAGGTCCGCACCACCGTGTTCACAGGCATGGTAGAAGGCGTCATCGTCCGGCTTGGCACCTCGCTCGACTAGCAGCCGCACCAGCGCGAGGTCGCTCCGCTGGACTGCGTAGGACGACGCGGTCAGCTCCCACTCACCGTCAGCCGACGGGGTGGCGGTGCTCGGCGAGGCCCCTGCATCAATCAGGAGCTCGGCGCATCGGCGTACGTCGGTTGGCGCGCCGCTGGTGTCGCGCAGGAGCCGGAGCAGCGGACTCATCTCACCCAAGGGTTCGATCGCGACCCGCGGCTCGGCATCGAGGATCACCTGGAGCGCAACGGGATCGGCCAGGGCCAGGGCCCGCTCGACTCCGTGCAGGGCGGTGGCTTGGACGTGGCGGACGAGCCGGGGCCAACTCGCGAACCCGTAGTCAGTGGCGATCTCGCGCTGGGCGAGCGCCAACCCGATGCCGCGCTCGCGACGGCGGCGCTTGGCCTGCTTGCGCAGGTGCTCCAGTGATGGGCGGTCGGGAAGATCAGGCATGTCGAACCTCCATGAGCCCGGGTCCGCGGCGACGGGCTGAGGTCCGGCAGGAGTGAATCAGACCGATGCACCGGTGGGATACTCCCTTTCCCGCGGACAGGGTGCGTACGGCAACGCCTTGGCAACGTACCGTGCTGAGCCTTCGCTCGGCCAGAGTCCAGACCCTACCGACGCGTCGCTGTCTCCCCACACTCCGCAGCCGTAACCCGTCCCGATCACGTAACCCCGCGCGGTGACAACTGCCTGGATCGAGGTTGCCGCCTGAGTCGTCCCGTAGTGGTGTGGCCTGGGGGACGACAGCAGAGTGTCAGGTTGTCGCTGATCTGTTGCGCTCAAGGGCGCGATAGACCGTGGAGCGCCCGACGCCGAAGAGGTCGGCGAGCTCGGCGGTGCTGTGCTCTCCGGTCTCGGACAACTCCACCAGATGGGCTTCTTGGCGCGGGTTCAGTTTGGGCTGTTTGCCGCTGAGCTCAGCTCCCTCCTCGACGAACCGCCGAACGTCAGT
>JACDHG010000236.1 GCA_013821195.1 Propionibacteriales bacterium | reverse complement strand
CCGATGGGCGGTCACCCGGACCCAGGTGACCGCCCGTCGGCGATGATGCGGCGATTCGAGTCAGTTGCGGTAGGAACCGAAGTCGAAGTCGTCCAGCGCGACCGGCTGGCCAGCCGACGGACCGAAGTCGTAGTCATAGCTGTCGTAGTCGATCGAGTACGCCTGCGCCCGGGCTTCCTCGGTGGGCTCGACGCGGATGTTGCGGTAGCGCTCCAGGCCGGTGCCGGCTGGGATCAGCTTGCCCAAGATGACGTTCTCCTTGAGGCCGAGCAGCGAGTCGGACTTGGCGTGGATCGCTGCATCGGTGAGGACCCGAGTCGTCTCCTGGAAGGACGCGGCTGACAGCCACGACTCAGTCGCGAGCGACGCCTTGGTGATGCCCATGAGCACCGGGCGACCCGATGCCGGCGTGCCGCCCTCCGCGACGACCCGACGGTTCTCGGTCTCGAAGCGGATCCGTTCGACAAGCTCACCGGGGAGAAGGTTGGCATCGCCGCTCTCGATCACCGTGATCCGGCGCAACATCTGCCGGATGATGATCTCGATGTGCTTGTCGTGGATTGCCACGGCCTGCCGACGATAGACCTCCTGGACCTGCTCGACCAGGTGCTCCTGGGTCTTGCGCGGACCGAGCACCCGCAGGACGTCGGCGGGGTCAGCCTTCCCGATAGTCATCTGCCCGCCGACCTCGACGTGCGACCCCTCCTCGACAAGCAGGCGCGCCCGCTTGCTGACCGGGTAGGCGACCTCCTCGGAGCCGTCGTCGGGGACCACGACGAGCTTGCGGGTCTTGTCAGTGTCCTCGATGCGGACGCGACCTGCCGACTCCGAGATCGGGGCCTTGCCCTTGGGCTGCCGAGCCTCGAAGAGCTCGACAACTCGGGGCAGACCCTCGGTGATGTCGTCGGCAGATGCCACGCCTCCGGTGTGGAACGTCCGCATGGTCAGCTGTGTCCCTGGCTCACCGATCGACTGCGCCGCGATGATGCCGACGGCCTCGCCGATGTCGACGAGCTTGCCGGTCGCCAAGGAACGGCCGTAGCACTTCGCACATGTCCCGGTCTTCGCGTCACAGGTGAGGACCGAACGGACCTTGACCTCATGGATGCCGGCTTCGATCAGCTTGTTGATGAGCACGTCGCCGATGTCGTCGCCGCCGGTGGCCAGCGAGTCCCCGCTCTGGGGGTGCTCGACGTCGACAGCCAGGTTGCGAGCATAGGCAGAGGTCTCGACGTACTCGTCCTTGGTGACGTGGCCGTCATCGAGCTTGACGCCGATGACCTTGACCAGGCCGCGTTGGGTACCACAGTCGTCCTCACGGATGATGACGTCCTGCGACACATCGACGAGACGACGCGTGAGGTAGCCCGAGTCTGCAGTCCGCAGTGCCGTATCGGCCAGCCCCTTGCGCGCCCCGTGGGTGGAGATGAAGTACTCCAACACCGACAAGCCCTCACGGAAGTTGGCCTTGATCGGTCGCGGGATGATCTCACCCTTGGGGTTGGCCACCAGACCGCGCATGCCGGCGATCTGACGAACCTGTGTCATGTTTCCGCGGGCGCCAGAGTTCACGATCATGAAGATCGGGTTCGTCTTCTCGAAGGTCGCCTCCATCGACTTCGCGACCTCGATCGTGGCGGTGTTCCAGATCTCGATCAGCTCTTGGCGACGCTCCTCATCGGTGATGAGCCCACGCTCGTACTGCTGCTGGACCTTCGCCGACTGGTCCTCGAAGCCTGCCATGATCTTCGGCTTGTCCGGAGGTGTCACGACGTCCGAGATCGAGATCGTCACACCCGAACGCGTTGCCCAGTAGAAGCCCGCGTCCTTCAAAGCGTCCAGCGCCGTGGCAACCTCGACCTTGGTGTAGCGCTCCGCCAGGTCGTTCACGATCGCGCCGAGCTGCTTCTTGCCGACCTCGCCGTTGACGTACGCGTAGTTGGACGGCAGCGCCTCATTGAAGATCGCGCGGCCGAGCGTCGTCTCGAGGGTCAGCCGTTGACCCTGCTCCCAGCCCTCAGGAGTCTCGTGTCCCAGCGGCGGCATCACGTCCGTGAAGCGCAGCTTGATCTTGCTCTGGAGGCCGATCTCCTTGCGGTCGAACGCCATCATCGCCTCGGGGACGGAGCTGAAGGCACGTCCTTCGCCTGGGTAGTCGTCTCGGTCCAAGGTGAGGAAGTAGATGCCGATGATCATGTCCTGGGTCGGCATCGTCACGGGGCGACCGTCAGCCGGCTTCAAGATGTTGTTCGTCGACAACATGAGGATCCGCGCCTCGGCCTGCGCCTCAGCCGACAGTGGCAGGTGCACCGCCATCTGGTCACCGTCGAAGTCGGCGTTGAACGCCGAGCACACGAGCGGGTGGATCTGGATCGCCTTGCCCTCGATCAGCTGCGGCTCGAACGCCTGGATGCCAAGCCGGTGCAAGGTGGGGGCGCGGTTGAGCAGCACGGGGTGCTCGCTGATGACCTCTTCGAGCACGTCCCACACGACAGAGCGGCTGCGCTCCACCATCCGTTTGGCGCTCTTGATGTTCTGTGCGTGGCTGAGGTCGACCAGCCGCTTCATCACGAACGGCTTGAAGAGCTCCAACGCCATCTGTTTGGGCAGACCGCACTGGTGCAGCTTGAGCTGCGGACCGACCACGATGACAGACCGACCGGAGTAGTCGACGCGCTTACCGAGCAGGTTCTGGCGGAATCGGCCTTGCTTGCCCTTCAACATGTCCGACAGCGACTTGAGCGGGCGGTTGCCGGGACCCGTGACCGGACGACCACGACGACCGTTGTCGAACAGCGAGTCGACGGCCTCCTGAAGCATCCGCTTCTCGTTGTTGACGATGATCTCGGGTGCACCGAGGTCGAGCAGTCGCTTCAACCGGTTGTTGCGGTTGATGACGCGACGGTAGAGATCGTTCAGGTCAGATGTCGCGAACCGGCCACCGTCGAGCTGCACCATCGGACGCAGATCGGGCGGAATAACGGGAACGCAGTCGAGCACCATGCCCTCGGGGGTGTTGGTGGTCGTCATGAATGCCGACACGACCTTCAACCGCTTGAGCGCACGAGTCTTGCGCTGACCCTTGCCGGTGCTGATCGTCTCGCGCAACGAGTGCGACTCAGCGGTCAGGTCGAAGGACCGGAGCCGCTGCTGGATCGCCTCGGCGCCCATCGAACCCGCGAAGTACGCACCGAAGCGGTACTTCATCTCGCGGTAGAGGATCTCGTCACCCAGGAGGTCCTGCACCTTCAGCGTGCGGAACGTGTTCCACACCTCCTCGATGCGGTCGAGCTCGCGCTGGGCGCGGTCACGAAGCTGCTTGAGTTCGCGCTCCGCACCCTCTTTGACCTTGCGCTTGGCGTCGGCCTTGGCGCCCTCGGCCTCGAGAGCCCCCAGGTCCTCCTCGAGCTTGCCCATGCGGGTGGCGACATCGGAGTCACGGCGCTGCTCGAGCTGCTTGCGCTCGACGTCGATCTTTGCCTCGAGCGATGGGAGGTCCTTGTGCCGGGCGTCCTCGTCCACGGCGGTGATCATGTACGCCGCGAAGTAAATGACCTTCTCGAGGTCCTTCGGGGCGAGGTCGAGGAGATAGCCGAGCCGGCTCGGAACACCCTTGAAGTACCAGATGTGCGTCACCGGAGCAGCGAGCTCGATGTGACCCATCCGCTCACGACGCACCTTGGAACGCGTGACTTCGACGCCACAGCGCTCGCAGATGATGCCCTTGAACCTGACGCGCTTGTACTTGCCGCAGTAGCACTCCCAGTCCCGGGTCGGGCCGAAGATCTTCTCGCAGAAGAGCCCGTCCCGCTCCGGCTTCAGGGTGCGGTAGTTGATGGTCTCGGGCTTCTTGACCTCACCGTGGCTCCACTGACGGATGTCGTCAGCGGTGGCCAGGCCGATCCGAAGCTCGTCGAAGAAGTTAACGTCCAGCAAGACAATTCCTTCGTCTGGTGTAGCTCTGGGTGTCTTCTGTTGTCAGACCCAATGGCTCTTGGGTGGTCTGCCTCGCCAACACGTTGGCTTCGGCTTCGTTCCGTGGAGGAGGTCTGAGCT
>JACDHG010000079.1 GCA_013821195.1 Propionibacteriales bacterium | reverse complement strand
CCTCTACCCCGACTCCTTCGCGCAGCAGATGGTCGCCCGCGCCAAGCAGTCGAAGGTCACCGTCAAGGTGATGGACGACACAGAGCTGGAGGGCAAGGGCTACGGCGGCATCATGGGCGTCGGCAAGGGCTCGGGGCGTCCACCGCGACTGGTCACGCTCTCCTACAAGCCGCGACGTGCGCACACCCATCTGGCCCTTGTCGGCAAGGGGATCACGTTCGACTCGGGTGGCCTGTCGATCAAGCCGGCGACCGGCATGGTCACCATGAAGTGCGACATGGCCGGGGCAGCCGCCGTGGCGGCCGCCATCTTCGCGATCGCCGATCTCGAGCTCCCGATCCGGGTGACGGCATACACCTGCCTTGCCGAGAACATGCCGTCGGGCAACGCGACGCGACCCGGTGACGTCCTCACGATGTACGGCGGCAAGACGGTCGAGGTGCTCAACACGGACGCCGAGGGCCGCCTGGTGCTGGCAGACGGAATCACGACGGCGGCGGCGCAGGGCCCAGACCTGCTCGTCGACGTGGCAACGCTGACCGGTGCGTGTGTCGTCGCGCTCGGGGACAAGGTCTCCGGTGTCTTCAGCAACGACGCGGAGCTGCACGAGCGCCTGCCCGCGATCGCCGAGGCCGCTGGAGAGCTCATGTGGCCGATGCCGATCCCCGAGGACATCAAGGAGAAGCTCACGACGACGAAGATCGCCGATCTGAGCCAGCACAACCCCGAGCCGTGGGGTGGCGCGTCGTATGCCGCGGGGTTCCTTCGCGAGTTCGTGCCCGAAGGGCTCACGTGGGCGCACCTCGACATCGCCGGCCCGGCTTTCAACAACGGCGAAGCCGAGGGCTACACACCCAAGGGCGGCACCGGGGCGGCCGTGCGCACGTTGATCCAGCTTGCCACCGACCGCAGCCGATGAGCCGCTGGGCGCGCCTGCGTCAAGCCTTCTGGTTTCTGCCCGCCGTGCTGTGCGCTCTTGCCGCCGTCCTGGCCGAGACGTTGATCTTCCTTGACCAGCAGATCGGAGAGGTCGACCTGGGACCTTTCGGTGTCCTGATCACTCGGGTGGGTGAGTCCGGCAGCCGCGACCTGCTGGGGGCTGTCGCGGCCTCGATGCTCACGGTCGCATCCACCACGTTCTCGATCACCATCGCCGTGCTGGCGCTGTCGTCCTCGACGTACGGGCCTCGGCTGGTCCGGAACTTCATGGCCGACCGCGGCAACCAGTTCGTGCTCGGGATCTTCGTCGCAACGTTCCTCTACAGCCTGTTGGTGCTGCGCTCGATTCGGGTCCTCGACGACGGCAGCGGGGAGTATTTCGTCCCGCATCTGGCCACCAATGTGGCGGTGCTGCTTGCGGTTCTGGCCATCGGGGTCCTGGTCTATTTCATCCACCACATCAGCGATTCGGTGCAGGTCTGGACGCTGGCCCAACAGGTCCGGACAGATCTGATCGATACTGTCGACCGGCTCTACCCGGAGCAGATCCGCGGGGAATCACCGGACGTCGAGGAGGCTGATGGGGCGGCGAAGGTCGCCACCCACCGGCTCGACACTGACGGTCTCTTATTGGCGGCACATGAGACCGGGTACGTCCAGAGTGTCGACCACGAGGAACTGATCGCTCTGGCTAGCAAGTACGACGTGGTGGTGTCACTGCGAGTCCGGCCCGGTCACCATCTAGCTGAAGGCGCCGTGCTGGCTGTCCTGTCGCCACCAGATCGGGTGGACGACACCCTGTTGAACCAGATTCGTAAGTCCATCCGGCTCGGCCGTGCCCGCAGCCCGCATGAGGACGTGGAGTTCTCAACCCTGGTGTTGGAGGAGATGGCCGTTCGGGCGCTTTCTCCCAGCACGAACGACCCGTACACAGCGATCAACGCACTCAACGACCTGTCAGCTGGTCTCATCCGGCTCGCCGGCCGCCGCTCACCGTCCGAGTCTCGGTACGACCAGCAAGGACACCTCCGGGTGGTGGCGCCGATCGTCACGCTGACCGACCTGCTGGACCAGGTGCTCGACGCCATGCGCCTGTACGCGATCGGCCATCCCAGCGTGCTGCATCGAACGCTCGAACTCGTCGAACAGGTCGGCGCCGCGAGCAAGGATCCTGGCGTGCGAGCCCGCATGGACACGCAGGTCCAAGGGCTCGTCGAGGCCTTCGTGTTGAGCTCACCTCAGGACTGCGACGCCGAGGAGCTGCGCCGGCATGCCGACCGGATCAGGGCCTCACTTGGCGGCTCCAACATCACCGACTCCGGTGACCGGTGACCTTGCGTCGATGAGAGCTCGTCGGCTCTCACTCCGGCGTTGCGTGTGAAAACGCGCAGGCCTAGCCCTTGTTGCGCTTGTTGTACTCGCGCATCCGGTCGGGGTAGCCGACCACCGCCGCGTCATAGCTCGGGATGCCGTTCTTGTTGGCAAAGGTGTGCGCCCAGTCGGCCGACGGCACCCGGCGTCGCGTCCACTCGCCGTCCTTCGCGACGAGCAGCATCGTCGTGTCGGTGACGGCGGTACGGGGCTCGATGAATCCCTCGATGCCGTTGCGCGACTCGATCCACTCCTTGAGGTAGGTCGCGTCGGCGGACTCCGCCGCGCGCAGTGTGCCCGGCTTGGACTTTCGCCGCCGTGGAAACGCCATCGACTGGTACCTCTCGTGTCTCGGGGGTCCAGTATCCCTCACCGACCCAACAACGGAAGGACGCGGCGCGAGGCGGCGCTTGGATCGTCACCTGCCTGGGCTGTCGTCCGCCGGTGGTGCAAGGATGACTGCGGTTGTTTCAGGTGGTCGAACCTCGACCTGTCGGGAGGCATCGGTGGCGGAGGTTGCGGGAAGTTTCGACATCGTCGTTCTCGGAGGTGGCAGCGGTGGGTACGCCTGCGCGCTGCGCGCCTCCCAGCTCGGACTCTCTGTTGCCCTCGTCGAACAGGACAAGGTGGGCGGCACCTGTCTGCACCGCGGCTGCATCCCGACCAAGGCGCTGCTGCATGCAGGTGAGGTGGCCGACGCCGTACGCGACTCCGAGCAGTTCGGGATCACAGCGTCGCTCAAGGGCGTGGACCTCGCTGGTGTCAACGCCTACAAGGACGGGGTCGTCACGCGCCTGTACAAGGGTCTTCAAGGACTCATCAAGAGCCGCGGCGTCACGGTCATCGACGGCCACGGCACGCTCGTCGCTGCCCATACGGTCGACGTGGACGGCGCCCGATACGAGGGCAGGCACGTCGTGTTGGCCTCGGGGTCCGTCACCAAGTCGCTGCCGGGTCTCGACATCGATGGCGAGCGGGTGCTCAGCAGCTGGGAGGCGATGCAGCTCGAGACGGTGCCGGGTCATGCCATCGTGCTCGGCGGCGGCGTCATCGGCGTGGAGTTCGCCTCAGCGTGGCGGTCGTTCGGTGCTGAGGTGACCATCATCGAGGCACTCCCCCGGCTCGTGGCTGCGGAGGACGCCGCCTGCTCGAGGCTCGTCGAGCGGGTGTTCCGCAAGCGTGGCATCGCCTTCAAGACCGGCACCTCGTTCGCGTCGGTCGACAAGACCGACGCGGGGGTGCGCGTGACCGTCGAGTCCGGCGACACGTACGCCGGAGACCTGCTTCTGGTGGCGGTGGGGCGCGGCCCCAACACTGCCGACCTCGGCTACGAGACGCAAGGCATCGAGATGGACCGTGGCTTCGTGCTCACCGACGAGCGGCTGCGGACCAATATGGACGGCGTGTACGCCGTGGGCGACATCGTGCCCGGGATGCAGCTAGCGCACCGCGGTTTCCAGCACGGCATCTTCGTCGCCGAGGACATCGCCGGCCTGCGACCTGCCCCGATCGACGAGGACGGCATACCCCGCGTCACCTACTCCGACCCCGAGGTGGCATCGGTCGGCCTGAGCGAGGACAAGGCGAAGGAGCGGTACGGCGACGACGCGATCGTGTCGCTGACCTACGACCTGAGCGGCAACGGGAAGAGCCAGATCCTCAAGACCCAGGGTTTCGTCAAGCTGGTGCGGCACCACGACGGGCCAGTGCTCGGGATCCACATGGCCGGAGCCCGGGTCGGTGAGCTCATCGGTGAGGCTCAGCTCATCTACAACTGGGAGGCGTTCCCCGAAGACGTCGCGCCACTTGTGCACATGCATCCGACCCAGACCGAGGCGTTGGGAGAAGCCCATCTCGCCCTGGCGGGCAAGCCCCTTCACGCGCACGCCTGAGAAATCATCGTAGGCTGAGGCCGCGCCTCTCAGACCTCTCCGCAACGCCCGACGAAGACAAGAGGAACTCGACCGACATGGCAACCGACGTAACCCTCCCGGCTCTCGGTGAAAGCGTCACCGAAGGCACCGTCACCCAGTGGCTGAAGTCGGTTGGCGAGGAGGTCGCCGTCGACGAGCCGCTGCTCGAGGTCTCGACGGACAAGGTCGACACCGAGATTCCTTCCCCTGTCGCCGGGACGCTGCTCGAGGTGAAGGTCGAGCAGGACGAGACAGTCGAGGTGGGAGCTGTGCTCGCCGTCATCGGGGACTCCGACGAGCCGGAAGGGTCACCGGCAGGCGGCGGCGAGTCCGAGCCGGCTGATGACGAGGCCAAGGGGGACGAGGCTACGTCGGGCGACGAGAGCGATGCAGGTGAAGCTGCGTCCGACCAGAAGGTCACAGCCGACGCTCAGTCGACCGGCCAGCACGATGGCGAGGAAGCGGAGCCGGAGCCCTCAGAGCCATCCGAGCCATCCGAGCAGTCCGCGCAGTCCGCGCAGCCGAGTGCGGAGCCCCATAGCGATGCGACCGACGAGGGCGCGAGCGAGACCCCACCGTCGGAGCAGGAGTCGGCTGCGAAGGCCGACGCGGCCCCCGCGTCCGGAGGAGCGTCCACCGACGTCAAGCTTCCAGCCCTGGGTGAGAGCGTCACCGAGGGAACTGTCACCCAGTGGCTCAAGTCGGTGGGTGACGAGGTCGCGGTCGACGAGCCCCTCCTCGAGGTCTCGACGGACAAGGTCGACACCGAGATCCCCTCCCCCGTCGCCGGAAGGCTGCAGGAGATCCTTGTCGAGACCGACGAGACCGTCGAGGTGGGCGCCGTACTCGCGCGCATCGGCACCGGGGACGCGTCCGCAGGTGTCGGGTCCCCCAGCGAGCAGTCCTCCGGTGACGCGCCAGCCGATGACACAAGCGCCGACTCAGACGGTGAGGCGTCGCCGCAACAGACACCGTCCGAGGGCGCTCCATCAGAGGGGGCTTCGCCCGCGGACGCTCCATCGGCGGACGCCCCGGACGCACCCGCAGCGGCCGCACCCGCAGCGGCGAAGACCGGTGACGCGAAGGAGCCCGGGTCGCCGTCACAGTCGCAGTCTGCCGCGGTTGGGAGTGGGGACGCGGACTCCAAGAGCTACGTGACACCGCTCGTCCGCAAGCTCGCGGCTCAGCACGGGGTCGAGCTGACGCGTGTGACGGGTACAGGTGTCGGCGGAAGGATCCGCAAGCAAGACGTGCTCGAGGCCGCCGAGAAGGCCAAGCAGGAGAGGGAGGAGGCAGCCGCTGCTCCGGCGAAGGAGTCCGCACCGGGAGCCTCCACTCCCACTCCAGCCGAGGCCAGCCCCCTGCGCGGTAAGACGGAGAAGCTCAGCAGGCTCCGAAAGGTGATCGCGGCTCGCATGGTCGAGTCACTGCAGGTGTCGGCGCAGCTCACCACCGTCGTCGAGGTGGACGTCACTGCCATCTCGCGGCTACGGGACCGGGTCAAGGCCGACTTCGCGTCTCGGGAGGGCGTCAAGCTGTCGTTCCTGCCGTTCTTCGCGCGGGCAGCCATCGACGCGCTGAAGACGTACCCCCAGGTCAACGCGTCGATCGACACCGAGGCCGGTGAGGTGACCTACCACGCCGGTGAGCACCTGGGAGTGGCCGTCGACACCGAGCGCGGCCTGCTCGTCCCGGTGATCAAGGACGCCGGCGACCTGTCGATCGCCGGACTGACGCGCAAGATCGCCGACCTGGCGGCCCGGACGCGGGACAACAAGATCGGTCCCAACGAGCTGTCGGGCGGAACGTTCACGCTGACCAACACGGGGAGCAGGGGCGCACTCTTCGATACGCCGATCATCAACCAGCCGCAGGTGGCCATCCTCGGCACCGGCACCGTCGTCAAGCGGGCGGTCGTCATCACCGACCCCAACCTCGGCGAGACGATCGCGATCCGGCAGATGGTCTACCTCGCCCTCACCTACGACCACCGCCTCGTCGACGGCGCGGATGCGGCTCGCTTCCTCAGCACGATCAAGCAGCGCCTCGAGGAGGCGAACTTCGAGTCCGAGCTCGGCCTGTGACCTCGTGGGGTTTGCGCTGTAAACAAGCCATCTGGACTGTTTACAGCGCAAACCTGCGATGCAGACCGGGGGTTTGCGATGCAGACATGTCGAGCGCCGGTCGGCGTACGCCGTAGATCGCCATCCCCCGAATCTAGTGCTGCGTATGAGTGGACTCCGGTCAGAGGCAGGCCGGCAACGAGCCGCAACCCCGGCCGGAGCGCCGTCCGCGAGTGGACGTTCTTGGCAGTGACCGGCTGCGTGCCGCGCGACTTCTTGACCCTGGCGGCCGCTGCGCGGTCGCTCGGCGAAGCGAGGATCGAGACGGTTCGAGGGCCGGTCGCACGCTGACGCTCGAACATGCCGCCGACTCTGTCCCTCGTCGGGGTCGTGCCTGAGTCAGCCGGGTGACATCTCCCTGGGCATTCTGCCGTCGTACGACGGCGCCCTCCCACCTTGCGGACGCCCCAGGCAGGATGGGGGCATGAAGATCATCGTCGCTGGAGCCTCGGGATTCCTCGGTACGGCGCTCAGGCGCCAGCTGGCGGGCGCCGGACATGACCCCGTCCAGCTTGTCAGGTCAGCCGCCGAGTCCGCGGACCAGATCCATTGGGACCCAGCGCGCGGTGAGCTCGACCCCACCGCCCTCGACGGCGCAGACACCGTCATCAACCTCGGCGGCGCCCCCATCGCGCACTGGCCCTGGACGGACAGCTACAAACAGCAGATCCTCAACAGCCGGCTCGAGACGACAGGCACCATTGCTCGATCCATCGCGCAGCTCGAGCAGCAACCGGCCCTGGTCAACGCCAGCGGGATCAACTACTACGGCGACCAGGGCGATCGGCAAGTCGACGAGGATGACCCCGCTGGCGACGAGTTCCTCGCCGACGTCTCGCGCAGGTGGGAGGAAGCCACCCGACCGGCCGTGGACGCTGGCTCGCGCGTGGTGACGATGCGCACCGGCGTGGTGCTCGACCGTTCCGGCGGCGCGCTCAAGACCATCATGATCCCGTTCCGACTGGGGGTCGGCGGCAAGCTTGGGGACGGACGGCAGTTCTTCCCGACCATCTCGCTGCACGACTACCTCGGCGTCGTCACCCGTCTCGCGACCGACTCGTCACTGCGAGGGCCGTTCAACGTGGTGGCACCTGTCCCGTCCACCAATGGGGAGTTCACGCGGGCGCTGGGCAAGCACCTGCACCGCCCCACCCTGATCCCGGTGCCGCGCTTCGCCGTCAAGACGGCGGCGGGCGAGCTGTCGACTCTCGTCTTCACGAGCGTCCACGCGGTCCCTCGACGCCTGCTGGATGCCGGCTTCGAGTTCCAGCACCCGACCATCGACGAACAGCTGGCTGCCGCCCTGCACAGCTAAGGCCGCGCTGGGCGCCACCCCACGTTCCAGCCCTGCCCCGGCGCGACGGTGACGACTCGGGCGATCCGCCAGTCACCGTCGCGTCTCAGGTCGATGAGGTGGCGGGTGGGCCGGTCCCGTGGCAACGCCCGTGCGCGGCCGTCAGAGGTCGTCGCCTGCAGCGGGCCCAGCTCGTCGACGATGCACAGCCGCACTCGGTGCCGGTGCCTCTCGACCACAGTCAGGCGGCCGACGGTGAGTGACACCCCTTCGACCCGCAACCCTCGATCGAGATAAGCCCGGAGGTTTGCCTGGTCCAGCTCGAGCTCAGGGCTCCCGGCGGCATACACCTGGGCAAGCAGGCCGACCGAGCCGCTGCGCCACGCCCGCTCCCGGGTGGCGTCGAGACGCGCGAGCACGGCGTACCACCTGGTTGCCGCCGGACCGCGTTGATGGCTCGGGGCTGTCGTTGGCAGCACCGACTCGGCGGGCGCCGGCGCCGTCGTCGACGCGGCTTCGAGGGACCGGAGGCCATCCGCGGATGCGTCCGGACCACGCATCACGAGCCACCCGACGGCTGCGGCGATGACGGCGATGACGGCCACAGCGCCCACCGCTCGGCCACATCCCGGGCTCGGGGAGCCAGGCCCAGCCCGCCGCTGCCGAACAAGCGCCCGTGAGGAGGAGGACCTGCGATGTCTCGCGCTCATCTGCCAAGCCTGACGGATCAGCCGGTTCCATGCGTGCGGTTGTCCACAGGTCTGACCGCCGGCAAACCAAGCGCACGTCGGCAACGAATCACCGACGTGGCAACGGTCCACCTCGGCCTCGCGGGCAGAGGCGAGAGCCGTAGGCTGACGCAACGTGTGTGTTGCCGGAAGGAGCCAGATCCACGTGAGCACAATGTATGACGTCGTGGCCGCCAAGCTTGCCAGCGGCATCGTCAGGGCCGCCGCCAAGCGGGTGGAGGTGCGCTTCACGTTCCCCGACGGCGCGGCATGGGGACCCACCACCCCCGGCACCCCTGAGCTCAAGGTCGTGAACCCGACGCAGTTCTACCGCAGGCTCGGACGCGAGGCCAAGATGGCGTTCGGCGAGGCGTACGTCGCAGGCGACTGGACGACCGGTCCCGACACCGACCTGGCGGAGCTCCTGACGCCGTTCGCCGCCCGGCTCGCCACCCTGATCCCTGCCCCGCTGCGCAAGATGCGCCGCGTCATCGACCGCCGTCTCCCCCACCACACCACCAACACCCGAGACGGCGCACGCACCAACATCGAGTCGCACTACGACATGTCGAACGATCTCTTCGCGATGTTCCTCGACGAGACGATGACGTACTCAGCCGCCTGGTTCGAGGACTTCGAGAGCGAGTCGCTCGAGTCGGCGCAGGAGCGCAAGCTCGACGGCATCCTCGACTACGCACAGGTCGGCGCCGGGACACGGGTCCTGGAGATCGGGTCCGGCTGGGGCTCCCTCGCCATCCGCGCTGCTCAACGCGGTGCCCACGTCACCTCGGTCACGCTGTCGCAGGAGCAGGCGGAGCTCGCCAACGAGCGGATCAAGACGCTCAGGCTCGACGACCTGGCCCAGATCCGGATCGCCGACTACCGTGATGTCGTCGGCGAGTTCGACGCCATCGTCAGCATCGAGATGATCGAAGCGGTGGGCGAGGAGTTCTGGCCGAGCTACTTCTCCACCATCGACGCCCACCTGGCACCGGGCGGCCGGGTCGCGATCCAGGCGATCTTGATGAGCCACGAGCGGATGCTCGAGACCCGCAACTCCTACGGCTGGATCCAGAAGTACATCTTCCCCGGCGGCCTCATCCCGTCGATGCAGGCCATCGAGGGCGTGTGCGCCGAGCACACCGCGCTGCGCGTCACCGACCGCCGCGGGCTCGGGCTGCACTACGCCGAGACGCTGCACCGGTGGCGCGACACCTTCAACGCCAACTGGGAGCGCATCCGCCCGATGGGCTTCGACGAGGACTTCCGCCGGATCTGGGAGTTCTATCTCGCCTACTGCGAGGCCGGTTTCGCCTCCGGCTATCTCGGCGTCGACCAGATCCGCCTCACCCGAGCAGGCACCCCTTCCCTGACGGAGGCACCAGTCTCGTGACCGGCACCCGGTTCGAGCACACCGGTTTCGGTGCGGCTGCCGTCGGGTATGACGACGCCTGGCGACACCAGCGCGAGCTGCATGCGCGCCGGGTGGCCGACGAGACCGGCGACCTGGTGCTGCTGCTCGAGCACACGCCGGTCTACACGGCCGGCAAGCGCACTGACCCGGCGGATAGGCCAGCCGATGGGACCCCCGTCGTGGAGGTGGACCGCGGCGGCACGATCACCTGGCACGGCCCGGGTCAGCTGGTGGCCTACCCGATCACGAAGCCTCCTCCTCACGTCTACGTCGTCGACTACGTCCGCCGACTCGAGGAGGCACTGATCAGGGTCTGCGCCGACCTGGGGCTTGGCACCGGCCGCGTCAAGGGACGTAGCGGGGTCTGGGTCGCCGCCGACGCCGCCGACGCCGCCCGCCCTGAACGCAAGATCGCCGCTCTCGGCGTCCGCGTCTCGCGGGGCGTGACCATGCACGGTCT
>JACDHG010000078.1 GCA_013821195.1 Propionibacteriales bacterium | reverse complement strand
GGGACCTCCCGACAGAGTTCGCAGCGCAGGTCCAGGTGTTGCAGCGGGGTGCCGAGGTCACCGCCGACGCGATGCCGCGGCTGCGGACCATGAAGGATCTCGACGAGTACTGGATCGAGATCAACCGCCTGGAGAACCACGGCGACCGGTCCTACCGACGGCTGGTGGCCTCGCTGTTCGACGGGACGTACGAGGCGCTGGAGGTGATGAAGCTCAAGGACGTCGTCGACTCCCTCGAGCACGCCATCGACGCGCTCGAGAAGGTCGCCAACACGGTGGAGCAGATCGCGGTCAAGGAGTCCTGACGCGTGGAGCTCACGCTGGTGGTCGCGGTGATCGCGATCGCGCTGGTCTTCGACTACACCAACGGCTTCCACGACGCGGCGAACGCGATAGCCACCTCGGTCTCCACCCGGGCGCTGACGCCGAGGGTCGCGCTGGTGCTGGCGGCGGTGATGAACTTCGTCGGCGCGTTCTTGGGCACCGACGTGGCCGACACGGTCGGTCGGGGGGTCATCGAGAGCACCGAGGTGTCGGGGGTGGACGGCTTGACCGTGGTGCTCGGCGCACTGCTCGGTGCGATCTCCTGGAATCTGATCACCTGGTACGTCGGCCTGCCGTCCTCGTCGTCACACGCGCTGATCGGTGGTCTGGTAGGCGCCGCGCTCGCCGGTTCGGTGGGTGTCCAGTGGGGCGGCATCCTCGACAAGGTGCTGATCCCGATGGTGCTGTCCCCGGCGATCGGCTTCCTCGGCGCGTTCGGGCTGATGGTCGCCATCATGTGGTTGTTCCGCAAGGCGAACCCTGGTCGGGTGAACCGTGGGTTCCGGATGGCCCAGACGGTGTCCGCTGCCGCGATGGCCCTCGGCCACGGTCTGCAGGACGCCCAGAAGACGATGGGCGTGATCTTCCTGGCCCTGCTTGTCTCGGACAACGTGGCAGGCGACGACCCCATCCCCACCTGGGTGAAGGTCGCAGCGGCGAGTGCCATCTCGTTGGGCACGTACGCCGGTGGCTGGCGGATCATGCGGACCCTCGGACGGCGCATCATCGACCTGGACCCCGCTCGCGGGTTCGCCGCCGAGACGGTGGCCGCGAGCACGCTGTACGTGATGGCGATCGGCCTGGGAGCACCGGTCTCGACGACCCACACGATCACCTCGTCGGTGATGGGCGTGGGCGCGACCAAGCGCTTGTCCGCGGTGCGCTGGGGAGTCGCCCGATCCATCGTCACCGCGTGGGTGCTGACCATCCCGATGGCCGCGTCGATGGCCGCGCTTGCGTACGTCCTGGCGTCGATGGCCCTTGGATGAGTCGGCCGGTGATGGAGGCCGTCAGGTCGCCGACCAGCTCCCGCAGGAGATGCGCACCGACTGGCGGCGCGGGTGAGTGGGGCAGCACGACGGTGCGCAGCGCGAGACCCGTGGAGACCTCGTGCAGATGGCGGGCTTCCTCGTTGGCGCGAGCTCGCAGGGTGGGGTCGGTGGGTGTGCTGGCGAGCAGGCTCTGGTTGACGACCCAGGCGGTGGGCGTGATGCCACTGCGTACGAGGTCGACCTGGAGGCGGGCGGCCTCGTGGACGGGGGTGGCCTCGGGTACCGCGACGAGCAGCACGTGGGTGTGGAGGGGGTCGCGTAGCCGGTCCAGCAGGTGCACGACCTGGTCGGGCAGCCGTCCGGTTTGCCGGTCGAGCTCGCGGTGGTATCGAGCGGGCGGCGTCGAGCAGCAGCAGGGTGTGCCCGGTGGGTGCGGTGTCGAGGACGACGAACCCGTCCTGGGCTCGGGCGACGGTTCGGGCGAAGGCGCGGAAGACAGCGATCTCCTCGGTGCACGGCGACGCGAGGTCCTCCTCGAGGACGGCGCGGGCACCGGGGTCGAGGTCGCGGCCGGCTGCGGCCAGGACCTCGGCGGTGTAGGCGGCGGTCTCCGCGACGGGGTCGATGCGGGCGACCTGTACCCCGGATGCGTCACCACCGAGGACGCCGGCGACGTGGGCAGCGGGGTCGGTGGTGGTGAGCTGCACCTGGTGCCCGCGGGCGGCCAGCGCGACCGCGACGGCGCCGGCGACGGTGGTCTTGCCGACGCCGCCCTTGCCCATGGTCATCACCAGGCCGTGTCCCTGAGCCGCGATGCCGTCGACGACGTCACTGAACCGGGCGGTCTCGGGTGCCTCCGCCAACGTGACGTCAGCGGCCTGTGTGCTGCTGCCATCGGTGGCGGCGAGCTCCCGCAGACCGGCGATCCCCAGCGGGCTGCGCACGAGCAGGGGCACGGTGGTACGGGTGAGCTCGGCCAGCCCGACGGGCATCGAGGTGAGCGCGTCCTTGCTCTGTGCCTCCAGAGCCGCAGCAAGGGGGTCCTGCGTACCGGCGGTGGCGGTGAAGACGCCGTTGATGATGAGCCGCTGGGAGCTGATGCCCAGGCGACGCAGCTCGGCGCCGGCCCGCTCGGCCTCGGTCAGTGCCGCGAGGTCGGGACGGGTGACGAGCAGCAGGGTGGTTCGGGCGGGATCGGACAACGTGGCCACGGCGGCGGCGTAACGCCACTGCTGGGCCCGCAGCCCCGACAGCGGACCGAGGCAGGAGGTGCCGGTGCCGTCACCCATGAACGTGGTCCACGCCGCGGGTAGGGCGAGCAGGCGCAGGGTGTGCCCCGTCGGGGCGGTGTCGAACACGACGTGGTCGTAGGCCGCGGCGATGGTGTCGTCCGCGAGCAGCTCAGTGAACTCGTCGAACGCGGCGATCTCGACGGTGCAGGCTCCGGACAGCTGCTCCTCAACACGGGCCACGGTGGAGTCGGGCAGCACGCGGCGGTAGGGGCCGATGACCCGTTCGCGGTACGCGGCCGCCGCCTGCTCGGGGTCGACGTTCAACGCGGCCAGCCCGCCGGCGCCGGGCACTGGGGTCGGTGCGGTGCCGACCGACGTGTCGAGAACCTCGTCGAGGTTGGATGCCGGGTCCGTGGATACCAACAGCACCCGGCGGCCCCGATCGGCGAGGGCGATGGCCGTGGCGCACGCGGTGGACGTCTTGCCGACGCCGCCCTTGCCGGTGAAGAACAGGTAGCGGGTGCTCAGGGCGTCGATGAGCGGTGCGAGTCCCGACGTGGGCATCAGCAACAGCCGCTGGCCTGCTCGGTGGGTACGCAGCACGCCTGCGCAGCGGGCACAGCAGCCGCTGCGGCGGCGAGCTCGTCACGGGTGGGGTACTGGCCGGTCCAGCGCAGCCGCCCGTCGACCAGGATCACCGGCAGTGCCTCCTCTCCGCCGGACTGCAGGACGGTGCGGACCACATCGTTCTCGGCGAAGGCCCCGGGCTCCTGCCCGAGGTTGTAGCGGGTCACCTGCGCGCCCTGGGTGCCCAGCCAGCGCAGATCGGACTCGAACGTCGCCAGGTGAGGGTCGACCTGTGGGCCACACACCCCGGTCGAGCAGCACATCGCGGGATCGAACACCTGCACCGTCGTCATCGCACGCTCCGTCATCATCAGGGGCTCACCGCGTTTCGTGGCTCCGAGCCGTCGTCGTATCGACTGTGCTCGATGGATCGAGCCTTGTCAATCGGACCTGGCAGACTGTGCCGATGAGCACCCGCGCGATGAGCCCCCCGTCCCGGAGCGTCCGGACGGCGGAGCAGGACTGTTGTGACTCCTCGGTCACCGGAGCGGTCCTGGACGTAGGCCGAGCCGAGGCGCTGGCCCTGGTGTTCAAGGCACTCAGCGACCCCACC
This sequence comes from Propionibacteriales bacterium, assembly GCA_013821195.1. GTDB lineage: Bacteria > Actinomycetota > Actinomycetes > Propionibacteriales > Nocardioidaceae > JACDHG01. Next base: position 6,530 of record JACDHG010000078.1, on the reverse strand, counting down.
CGAGTGCGCCTCGTGTCACTCATCGCCGCCCATACAGGCGCCGAGGCCTGCGTGTGCGAGCTGACGGAGCCGGTCGGACTGTCCCAGCCCACGGTGTCGCACCACCTCAAGCAGCTCGTCGAAGCCGGTCTGTTGAGCCGGGAGCAGCGCGGCCGCTGGGCCTACTACCGCGTCGAGGATCAGGCCCTCGACCAGCTGGCGGCCGCGGTCACCCGCCCGGGCGCGGGCCGAACCATCTGACATTGACAAACATCGATGTGGAAGGGACGCTTGCCTGAGCACGCATCGACCCATGTCGATAGACGCGTGACGGGTGCGTACGGACGGCCGAGCTGATGGATGACGTGGGACGGCGACTGCTCGCCGAGCTGCTGGGCAGTGCCATGCTCGCCGCGCTGGTGGTGGGCTCCGGCATCGCCGCGATGCAGCTCTCACCGGACGACGTAGGGCTGCAGCTGCTGGAGAACGCTGCCGCCACGGCAGCCGGGCTGTTCGCGATCATCCTCATGTTCGGCCCGGTCAGCGGCGGCCACTTCAACCCGGTGGTCACACTCGCGGAGGCCGGGTTCGGGGGGCTGCCGTGGCGCACCGCCCTGGCCTACCTGCCCGCCCAGGTGATCGGTTGCATCGCCGGCGCCGTCCTGGCCAACGTCATGTTCGCCGGCGAGGCGGTGTCCATCAGCACCACGCACCGGATGACCGGTCCGCACTTCGTGGCCGAGATCGTCGCCACGGCGGGACTGGTCCTGCTCATCTTCTCCCTTGCCCGCTCCGGCCGGAGCGCGGTCGCGCCGGCCGCAGTCGGCGCCTACATCGGTGCCGCCTACTTCTTCACCAGCTCGACCAGCTTCGCCAACCCGGCCATCACCGTGGGCCGGACGTTCTCCGACACCTTCGCCGGCATCGCCCCCGGCTCGGCGCCCGGTTACATCGCCGCCCAGCTGGTCGGCGGCGCGGTCGGGTTCGCGCTCGTCCGGCTGCTCTACCCGGCGCTGAGCCCGCAAGCGGCTGCACAGGCCGTGGTCCCAGTCGTTCCGGGCCCTCGTACGTCAACCGCTGCCGTCAGCGCCGACACCCAGGAGTCGTGATGTCCGATCCCGTAGAACCCTTCTCCCACCACCGCGCCCAGCCCGAGCTGCTCATGCCCCAGGCACAGCTCTCGCGCACCGCCGACGAGCTGGCGCACCGCTTCGAAGGGGTGTTCTCCCAGCAGACGGTCGAGCGCTACGTGTTCGAGTCCTACACCGCCCTGCGGCGCACCGCGAAGGTCAACACCCACCTGACGCTGCTGGCCCAACACTTCGCGACCGACCGGCTCACCGCCCTGGCCCAAGCACAAGGCGCCGTGGCCAAGGACGTGCCCGAGATCCTGTTCCTCTGCGTGCACAACGCCGGCCGCTCCCAGATGGCGGCAGCGCTGCTCGATCACCATGCGAAGGGACGGGTGCACGTGCGCTCCGCCGGGTCCGCACCCACGGACTCGATCAACCCGGTCGTCGTCCAGGCGCTGGCCGAGCTGGGCATCGACCTCGATCAGGAGTTCCCCAAGCCCCTGACCGATGACGTGGTCGCGGCAGCGGACTGTGTGGTCACCATGGGCTGCGGAGACGCGTGCCCGATCTACCCCGGCAAGCGTTACCTCGACTGGGCACTGGAGGATCCAGCGGACCAGGACCTCGACACCGTCCGGCGCATCCGCGACGATCTCGACGACCGGGTGCAGGTGCTGCTACGCCAGCTCATCGACCCGACGCTGCCCGATGCGGGAACCACGGCCCTCACCAGCAACCTAGATCCCGCACTGAAAGGCACTCCCCGTGTCTGACAAGCCCTCTGTCCTGTTCGTATGCGTGCACAACGCCGGCCGCTCCCAGATGGCTGCCGGGTTTCTCACCCATCTCGGTGGCGGTGGGGTGGAGGTACGCTCCGCCGGAAGCGAGCCCGGTGACGAGGTCAACCCCTCCGCCGTAGCGGCGATGGCAGAGGTCGGCATCGACATCTCCGACCAGAGCCCCAAGATCCTGACCACCGACGCCGTAGGGGCCGCTGACGTCGTGATCACCATGGGTTGTGGCGACGCGTGCCCGATCTTCCCCGGCAAGCGCTACCTGGACTGGGACCTGGCCGACCCCGCCGGCAAGGGTGTTGCCGCGGTCCGCCCGATCCGCGACGACATCAAGGAGCGCGTACAGACGTTGCTTGGGGAGCTGTTACCCGACGAAGGAGAACGAGCATGACCGCACCGGAGGACATCCGCGAGACAGTGCGTCAGCGCTACGCATCAGCGGCGACCACGACCAGTTGCTGCGGAAGCGTGCCCAGCGACCTGGACCGAACCGAAGACGGCACCGCCGTGTTCGGCGCCGCGCTGTACGACGATGCCGACGCGAGCGAGGCCGCGCTGGCCGGCTCCCTGGGGTGCGGGGTACCGACCGCCGTGGCGGACCTGCACCCCGGTGAGGTGGTGCTCGACCTCGGCTCCGGCGCGGGGGGTGACGTCCTGCTGGCTGCCAGGAGCGTCGCACCCGGCGGGCGAGCGATCGGCCTGGACATGACCGAGGAGATGCTGACCCTCGCCCGGCGCAAAGCCACGGAGGCCGGCGTCGAGAACGTCGACTTCCTCCACGGCTACCTCGAGGACGTACCCCTCCGGGACGCAACCGTCGACGTGGTCATCTCCAACTGCGTCATCAACCTCGCCGCCGACAAGCACATCGTCCTGGCCGAGGCAGCCCGGGTGCTGCGCCCCGGGGGCCGGCTGGCGTTCTCCGACGTCGTGGCCGACGACAGCATGAACGAGGCCACCAAGGCTGACATGGCCGCCTGGACCGGGTGCATCGCCGGCGCGCTGACGGAGACCGAGTTCTGCGACGCGCTCACGGCGGCCGGTTTCACCGAGGTCGAGATCCGCCCCACCCACCGCGTGCACGCCCACGCCCGGGCGGCTATCATCCGCGCGGCTCGATAGCCCGGCATCGAACGGACGCGGTCGGTCCGCGACATCGCAGAGCGAGTCACGGTCCTCACCGAGCAGCTTGCAGTGCCGCTGACTCTGGTCCGGCCGGGGACGAACCAGCACGCTCAGCCGAAGCGGCCGGAGATGTATGCCTCGGTGGACTCGTTGTCCGGGTTCGAGAAGATCTTGGTCGTCGACCCGTACTCGACGAGCCTGCCCGGCTCGCCGACCGCGGAAAGATTGAAGAATGCCGTCGTCTCCGAGACCCGCGCCGCCTGCTGCATGTTGTGCGTCACGATGACGATCGTGTAGTCGTGCTGCAGGTCGTGGATCAGGTCCTCGATGGCGCTCGTGGAGATCGGGTCCAGTGCCGAGCACGGCTCGTCCATCAACAGCACCTGCGGCTCGACCGCGATGGCACGGGCGATGCAGAGCCGCTGCTGTTGCCCGCCGGACAGGCTGGAGCCCGGGCGCCGTAGACGGTCTTCGACCTCGGCCCACAGGTTCGCGCTGCGCAAAGACTTCTCGACGGCGTCGTCGGCCTCGGACTTCTTCATCCGCTTGGCGTTCAGGCGCATGCCCGCGATCACGTTTTCGTAGATCGACATGGTCGGGAATGGGTTCGGCCGCTGGAAGACCATGCCGATCTCGCGGCGTACCGCTACTGGGTCTGTGCCGGCACCGTACAGATCGTTGCCGTCGATGATGATCTTGCCCTCGACCCGCGCCCCCGGAATGACTTCGTGCATACGGTTGAGCGAGCGGAGGAAACTCGACTTTCCGCAGCCGGAGGGGCCGATAAATGCGGTCACCGACTTGGCGGCGATGGGAATGGTGACGCCCTCCACCGCGAGGAAGTCCCCGTAGTAGATGTTCAGGTCGCTGACGTCGATACTCTTGGCCACGGTGGTCCTTCGGTTGCGGGTGCGGGTCGAGGGAGGTGGTCAGGCCTTCGTGGGCGAGAAGAGGTACGAGATCAAGCGTGCCACAGCATTGAGCACCAGGACTATCAGCACCAGTACCAGAGCACCTCCGAACGCGCGACCCTCACCCGAGCCGTCGACCCCGGGCTGGATGTACTCGTAGTAGGTGAACACCGGCAGGGTGGCGATCCGACCACTGAACGGGTCGAAGTTCGCTGAGTCGGTGATCCCGAGGATGATCAGCAGCGGCGCGGTCTCGCCGATCACCCGGGCGATCGACAAGGTGACACCGGTGGCGATCCCGGCCAGCGCCGTCGGGAGCACCACCTTGACAATCGTGCGCCACTTCGGCACACCGAGCGCGTACGCGGCCTCACGCAGCTCGTTGGGCACGAGCTTGAGCATCTCCTCGGTGGATCGCACCACGACCGGGATCATCAGCACGGACAGGGCGATCGCCCCGCCGATACCGATCCGGATGCCGGGGCCGAAGATGAGCACGAACAGCGCGTACGCGAAGAGTCCGGCCACGATCGAGGGGATTCCGGTCATCACGTCCACCAGGAAGCGGATCTGCCGCGGCAGCCAGCCGCGGCCGTACTCCACCAGGTAGATCGCCGTGAGGATGCCGATGGGCACCGAGATCACGAGCGCCATGCCGGTGATGTACACCGTGCCCCAGATCGCGTGGAAGACGCCGCCACCCTCGCCGACCACGTTGCGCATCGAGGAGGTGAAGAACGTTGCACTGAGTACCGGCAAGCCCCGGCTGAAGACGGTGTAGATCACCGACACCAGCGGCACCAGCGCGATCACGAACGCCGAGGTCACCAAACCCGTCACCACGCGATCGGCCGCTTTTCGGCTGGACTCCACGGTCCGGCTGAGCACGTAGATCACGACCAGGTAGATCACGGTGCCGAGCACGACCGTGCCGATCAGGCCGAAACCGGTGAGGACCGCACCGATCACCAGGCAGCCCCCGAAGACCGCCGCCGGCGCGTAGCGGGGCAGAGTGCGTTGGTGGATCGAACGCGCGGCTCCCGCCGGCGGCTGCTGTGTCTCCAGCGTCGAGGCCATGTCAGTTCGCTCCGGAGAATTCGCTGCGGCGGTCCACGATCTTGCGGGCGGTGTAGTTCACCGCGAACGTGATGACGAACAGGATGAGCCCGGTGGCGATCAGGACGTTGACGGCAGTGCCACTCGCTTCGGGGAACTGCAGGGCGATGTTCGCCGCGATCGTGCCGGAGTTCTCGGCCGCGAGGGTGTTGAAGGTGTAGATGGCGCTGCCCGACAGCACCAGGGCGACCGCCAGGGTCTCGCCGAGGGCTCGACCCAGCCCCAGCATCGAGGCGCTGACGATGCCGGAGCGGCCGTAGGGGAACACGGTCATCCTGATCATCTCCCACCGGGTGGCGCCCAGGGCCAGCGCTGCCTCCTCGTGCAGCCGGGGGGTCTGCAGGAAGACCTCGCGGCAGATGGCGGTGATGATCGGCAGGATCATCACGGCGAGGACGAGGCCTGCGGTGAACATGTTGCGACCACTGGTGAGGGTGGGCCCCTCGAAGAAGGGCAGGAACCCGGCGTTGTCCTCCAGCCACTGCATGATCGGTACCAGCGCGGGGGATAGCACGGTGATCCCCCACACACCGAAGACGACGCTGGGCACGGCGGCAAGCAGGTCCACGATGTAGCCGAGCGCCAACGCAACCCGTCGCGGGGCGTAGTGCGAGATGAACAACGCGATTCCGACTGCGATCGGCACCGCGACGACCAGCGCGATGATCGACGCGTAGACGGTGCCGAAGGCGAACGGTCCCACGTACGCCCAGAAGCTGTCCCTGCCCGACAGGCTCCCCCGCCCGGCGGTGATCCCGGGGACCCCCTGGACCAGGAGGAAGATCGCCACCCCGGCCAGGATGAGCAGGATGAGGATCCCCGCGCCCAGTGCGGTGGCCGAAAAGATCCGGTCGCCGCGCCGGACCGGGGGGTGCTCGCTCCGCGTCCTGGTCGCCATCTGGGGGTCCGATCGAGAAGTCGCGGGGCCGTGCGGTGCGGGGCCCGGTGGACGCGGGTGCGGCCCGCGGTGACGAGGGTGTCACAGCGGGCCGCCGCCTGGTAGGTCAGCCTGCCGTGATCTGATCGACGGCAGCTTGTGCCTGCTCCTGGATGGTGTCCGAGATCGGCGCAGAACCGGCGTTCTCGGCTGCGGCGTCCTGGCCCGCCGGGCTGATCACGTAGGTCAGGAAGGCCCGCGTCAACTCGGCATCCAGCTCCTCCTCGTACTCCAGGCAGGCGATGTGGTACGACACGAGCACGATCGGGTAGACGCCCTCCTCGGTGGTGTCTCGGGCCAGGTCGTAGACGAGGCCGGTGTCGCCACGCCCTTCTACCTGCTCCGAGGCGTCCACGACCGCAGCCGCGGCCTCTGGGGAGTACTCGACGAACTCCTCGCCGACCCCGATCGCCGCGGTGCCGAGCTCGCCGGCCTGGCTGGCGTCGGCGTAGCCGACGGAGCCCTCGCCGCCCTCCACGGCAGACACCACACCTGACGTCTGAGCGGCTGCCTCACCGCCCACGTCGGGCCAGACCTCGGTCTCGCCGAAGGTCCACACGTCCGAAGCGGTGGCGTCCATGTAGCTGGTGAAGTT
>JACDHG010000077.1 GCA_013821195.1 Propionibacteriales bacterium | reverse complement strand
GCCCTGGAAACCGAACTGTTCGGCAAACGCCTCCTCGTCACCGACCACGACGACTGGACGGTCAGTGACGTCGTCGTCGGCTACCGCTCCCAAAACGACGTCGAGTCCGGGTTCCGGCAACTCAAAGACCCGCACGTCGTCGGGTTCTCCCCGATGTTCCACTGGACCGACAGCAAGATCCGAGTCCACCTCTTCTACTGCGTGCTCGCCCTCGCCGTCGCGCACCTGATGCGCCGCGAAGCACACCACGCCGGCATCGACCTCAGCGTCCGCGAACTCCTCACGACCCTGAGCGGCATCGAAGAAACCGTCCTGCTCTACCCCACCGGCAGCAAAGGTCGACCCCGAGCCCAACGCATCCTCACCGACCAAGACCCCACACAGCAACGCCTGTTCGAGCTCTTCAACCTCGCCACCTACGCCCCCCGACGCTGAGTTGGGTAATACAACCCCACAGCCCCCACACCCACGCTGACCTGCACGTTTACAACTCACAGCCGCAATAGCCCGGAAACTCCCGCTAGGGCTAGGAGAAGTCGCGGCTTGGGGGCGACTTCGTCAGGGCCGGGTCGCGCTCGATGTCTGGGCCGAGGGCCTCGTCGATGGCAGCCAGTACGTCGTCCCCGAGCTGCTGACCAGACGCCTTGACGTTCTCGGTGACCTGCTCGGGCCGCGACGCCCCGATGATCGCCGACGAGACGGCCGGGTTGGCGAGCACCCAGGCGACCGCCAGCTGCGCCATCGTCATACCGAGGTCGCCGGCGATCGGCCTGAGCAGCTGGACCCGGGCCAAGGTGTCGTCCGTCAGTCGGCCGCTCAGGTCACCACCCCCGGCACGGGCCTCATCGTCGGCAGCGCGAGAGTCGGTCGGCGGCTGCTCGCCCGGCATGTACTTGCCGGTCAAGACGCCCTGTGCGATGGGTGACCAGACGATCTGGCCGATCCCGAGCTCGGCGCTGGTCGGGACCACCTCGGCTTCGATCACCCTCCACAACATGTTGTACTGCGGCTGGTTGGACACGAACGGGAACCTCAGCTCGCGGGCGAGGGCGTGGCCGGCGCGCAGCTGGTCGGCGGTCCACTCCGAGACGCCGATGTAGAGCGCCTTTCCGGCCCGCACGACGTCGGCGAACGCCTCCATCGTCTCCTCGAGCGGAGTTTCGAAGTCGTACCTGTGTGCCTGGTAGAGGTCGACGTAGTCGGTCTGCAGGCGGGTCAGGCTGCCGTTGATCGACTCGTGGATGTGCTTGCGGGACAGGCCGGTGCTGTTCGGTCCGCTGCCTCCGCTCGGGAAGTAGAGTTTGGTGAAGATCTCGACGGACTCGCGTCGCTGTCCCTCGAGTGCCCGGCCCAGCACCGACTCCGCTCTTGTGCTCGCGTAGGCGTCGGCGGTGTCGAACGTCGTGATGCCGTCCTCCAGTGCCTGTCGGACGCAGGCGTGCGCCTGCTCCTCCTCGACCTGTGATCCGTGGGTGAGCCAGTTGCCGTAGCTGATCTCGCTGACCTTGAGTCCGGATGTTCCGAGGTGTCTGAAGTCCATCCTCCGACCCTACGGGTGCGCCCAACCCCTGCGCTGAGGGGTGGGGTTTGCCGCGCTGAGGGGTCGGGTTGGCCGCGCTGAGGGGTCGGGTTTGCCGCCAGCGGCGGACCGACCCCACAACCGGGCTCAGCTGATCGCTGCCCCGGCCTTGACGCGGGGTTTGGGCAGCCGCAATCGCCGCATCTGCCACGACCGCAGCAGGGTGTACAGGGTGATGCCCTTGGTCTGGTCCGCCCCGAACTTCTCGCGGACGGCGGCCTTGCTGCCCCGCGACATCCGGACCGAGTCGAAGATCATCAGCAAGATCACGGACAGGAACGCGCTGCTGCTGAAGCGGGCAGCCCAGTCGGTGTTGACGTAGACGAGGATGAAGATCAAGAAGAAGATCGGCAGCATGAACTCGCCGATCGTGCGGTGCGAGTCGACGTAGTCGCGGACGAAGCGCTTTACCGGGCCCTGGTCACGCGCCGGGAGATAGCGGTCGTCGCCGCCACTCTCGAGGGCCTGGCGTTGTTGGGCGCGGGCTTCCTTCATCTTCTCGCGACGCTGGACGCTCGCCTCCTTGCGGTTGCGGGGGACGGTGAGCCGCTTCTTGCGGGCGGCCTCGGCCTCCTTGCGCGACGGGGTCGGCCGACCCTTCCCACCGGGCTTGGCCGGCCTCTGCTCGGTGGTCGCCTCCGGCGCCTCCGTCTTGCGTCGACCAAACACCGAGCGTTGCCTGACTTCCTGCCGATCCGTTACGCGTCCGGGGGAGAACGCCGCCTGTGCAGCGGCAGCCTACCTCGGGTGCGTGAGGCCGTAGCCAGCCGGTCAGCGCGCCCCGTAGGGTTGACGGCGTACGGCGAATCGACCGTGCACCGCGGAACTGACGACGAAGGGTGGGGCCGACTCGATGAGCAGCGTCATGCAACGGATCGCGTTGATCTTCCGGTCCAAGGCCAACACGGCGCTCGACGCCGCCGAGGACCCACGGGAGACGCTCGACTACAGCTACACGAAGCAGCAAGAGCTCTTGCAGAAGGTACGTCGCGGGCTCGCCGACGTGGCGACGAGTCGCAAGCGGCTCGAGCTGCAGATGCAACAGCTCGACCAGCAGTCCACCAAGCTCGAGCAGCAAGCACAGCAGGCGCTGGGGTCAGGCCGCGAGGATCTCGCCCGCGAGGCGTTGACGCGCCGCTCAGGTCTGCAGCAGCAGGGGTCCGACCTCGCCGCGCAGCACGCCAACCTCCAGAAGGAGGAGGAGAAGCTGACCACCGCGTCGCAGCGGCTCCAAGCAAAGGTCGAGGCCTTCCGCACCCGCAAGGAGAGCCTCAAGGCCACCTACACCGCCGCCGAGGCGCAGTCGAAGATCAACGAGGCCTTCTCCGGTGTGTCGGAGGAGATGGGCGACGTCGGGATGGCGATCGAGCGCGCCGAGGACAAGACAGCCCAGATGCAGGCGCGGGCGAGTGCCGTTGACGAGCTCATCGCCACGGGCGCACTGAACGACCCGGTCTCGGGCGGCAAGGACGACATCGAGCGTGAGCTCGAGCAGATGTCGGCCACCAGCGACGTCGAGACCGAGCTGGCCAAGATGAAGGCCCAGGTGGGCAGCGGTAGCACGCCGCCCGCCCAGATCGAGGGCCAGGCCTCACAGCCGGCAAAGGAGGACAAGGCATGATCATCCGTATTCTGAGTGAGGGCCAGTTCGACGTCCCTGACGACGCGGTCGACGGACTCAACGAGCTTGATGGCAAGCTCGAGGCCGCGATCGAGGCGAACGACGAGGGGAGCTTCGGGTCAGCTCTCGGTGCGCTGCTCGACCGAGTCCGTGAGCTTGGTACGCCGGTCGCCATCGACGCACTACAGCCCTCACAGCTGCTGCTGCCGCACGACTCGGCGAGCCTCGCCGAGGTACGGGATCTGCTCAGCGGTGACGGACTCATCCCGGGCTGAGACCAACCTGGTCGGCCGGCGTTGGGCCCCGTTCCACAGCCGATTCCCAGCCTGCCTCGCGCGTTGTCTCAGGAACAATGGAGAGACTTCAGGCGTAGTAACAGACAACAGACGTACAGTCGAGAAGTGAGGCACTGACCCAGATGGCATCGACCAGGTTTCGCAGCGACGCCGGCCTGACCGCCCGCATGTTCTTGGTCATGCTGCTGCTCGGCGGTCTGTACGTCTCGGTAATGGCGGCGATCATCGCGTCGGGGGCCAGTGCCGGCATCGTGATCGTGCTCGCGGCGGCCTTCGGGATCGGGCAGTGGTACTTCTCCGGGACGCTCGCGATGAAGGCCATGCGGGCCCGCGAGGTCAGCCCGAACGAGGCGCCGGAGCTGCACGGGATGATCGACCGGATGTGCGCGCTCGCCGACATGCCCAAGCCGCGGGTCGCCATCGCCGACACCGACGTGCCGAACGCCTTCGCCACCGGTCGAAGCCCCGACCACTCAGTCGTGTGCGTGACGACCGGGATCATGCGCCGCCTCGATGCCGACGAGCTCGAGGGTGTGCTTGCCCACGAGCTGTCCCACGTGGCCCACCGTGACGTGCTGGTCATGACGATCGCCGGGTTCCTCGGCGTTGCCGCAGGTCTCGTGATCCGCTGGGGCATGCTCTTCGGTGGCGGGCGCAGGGACGGCAACAGCGCACCGTTCATCGTGATCTGGCTCGGAAGCATCGTCGTCTACATCATCTCCTTCCTGCTCACCCGGGTGCTCAGTCGCTACCGCGAGATGTCCGCCGACAGGTCGGGTGCGTACCTGACCGGCAAGCCGTCCGCGCTGGCTTCCGCGCTCACCAAGATCACCGGCGACATGGCACGCATCCCGTCACGCGACCTTCGTGAGGTGCAGGGCGCCAACGCCTTCTTGTTCGCGCCAGCCATCAACGGGAAGTCGATCAGCGCGCTGTTCTCGACCCACCCGTCGCTCGAGCAGCGGCTGGATCAGCTGGCGAAGATCTCCTCCGACCTGTCCCGCCCCACGAGCTAGCCAGCGACGACAGGTGGCGGCATACCACCGCGTGCAGGCGGCGACGGGTGGCGGCCTGTCATCATGTGCAGGCGGCGACGGGGGGCGACCTGTCATCACGTGCAGGCGGCGACGGGCGGCGACCTGTCATCACGTGCAGGCGGCGACGGGCGGCGGCCTGTCATCACGTGCAGGCAGCGACAGGTGGCGGCATACCACCGCGTGCAAGGATTCACTGTGAGCTTCTTCAAGAACATCTTCGGGCGAAGCGAGCCGCCGAAGGCCAACCTCGACAACCTGTTCGCCGTTCCGTCGGCCGCGATCACCCTCGAGGTGTCGGCTGGTTTCAAGGCGACGGGAGTCGCATCCGTGTGCTACCGCCAGGCCGAGGGTGGCGCGTTCGCGACCGCCCAGGCCGACGTCCAGGAGCTGCTCGACGCCGACGGCGGCCCCAAGGTCGAGCGCACGACCGACAAGTTCGGCTTCACCTGGCTCGTGTGCCGCCAGGAGCCGACCGAGCTGGCCGAGCTCGTCACGGAGCTCCACGCCGTCAACGCGTCGTTGGAGAACGCAGGCTTCGGGCCCTCCCTGCTCTGCACCCTCGTCGCCTTCGAGGACGCGGCGGACCGCGCGCTGGGGCTGGTCTACCTCTACAAGCAGGGCACCTTCTATCCCTTCGCACCCAAGGTGGGCCAGCAGCGCGACAACACCCTGGAGCTGCAGATCCGGGGGCTGCTCGGCGACGACCTGACGATCGAGCCGGAGCTCGGTCGCTGGCTGGCCATCTGGGGCGCCCCCGGCCTCTAACCTCGGCCGTCGCACCTCACCCCACCCCGCCCCAGGATGAGACGGGGTTTGCGATGTAAACAGCGCAGATGGCTTGTTCACACGGCAAACCCGCGATGTAGACCAGGGGCTTGCGATGTTTACCTGGCAAACCTGGAGCATGCCGACCTACGTCGCCGGGGGCGGGCAGGGCTACGACGCTGCACGACTCCACCCGGGGAGGTCGAGGCGGTAGAGGACGTGCGGCCGAAGGGGGCTCCCGGCAGCGACCTGCGGGTGGTCGACGCTGGCGATGTGCGTCATACCCAGCCGCTCCATCACCGCGATCGACCGCTCGTTGACCGCAGCCGTCAACGACCACACCGCGTCGAGCCCGACCTCGCCGAAGGCGACAGCCAGCGCCGCCCGCCCAGCCTCGGTCGCGTAACCCCGCCCCCACGCCGAGCGCGCCAGCCGCCAGCCCAGCTCGGTCCCTCCTTCGCCGGGCAGTCCTGGCGGCATCGGGTTGAGTCCGGTGAACCCGACGAACTCGCCCGTGCCGGCGACTTCGAGCGCCCACAGCCCGAAACCTTCGAGCTCGAACCGCCGCTCGATCCGCTCGACCAACGCATCGCTCTCCCCCCGCGTCAGCGGTGTCGGGAAGTACCGCATCACCTCGGGGTCGGCGTTCATCGCGGCGAACGGCTCGCGATCGGTTGCCCGCCACCGGCGCATGAGTAGGCGCTCGGTGCGCGGCCCGATCAGCCCGGACGGGTCAGTGGTCACGGCTGGATCGTAGGACTATGGCGGGGTTTGCGCTGTGGACGGTCCAGATGGACTGTTTACAGCGCAAACCTGCGATGCAGACCAGGGGTCTGCGATGTTTGCATCGCAAACCAGCCGGGTGAGCCTCCACCCGTGGAGCACCGAGAGAGGGCGGGGCGCACCGGGTGCCGGTGCAGCAAGGCGAGGCAACTACCGCGGCCTGTCCCGGCGTGGGCGAGCTGAGCAGACCACGGAGTCTGACGGGGTATATGTCACGTGATCTATCTCCTTCGTGACGAGCTCGTCGGAGCCTGACTTGCGGAAGTAGCGGAACACGTCGACCTCGAAGCCGCGGTAGCCGGTGTTGGCCACGCAGGTGTCCTTCCGGTCATACCGGGTCCGGGGCGGGGTGAAGTCGTACCGCTCCGAGACGCCTGCGGTGATGTCCCAGTACTTGGTGCTGTACATCTCGACGTGCATCTCACCCGGGGTCGACACGGTGGCCGGCACGACCCAGGCGTTGATCAGGACGCCGTACGGGGTGTCGTCGCTGAACTTGAGGTCGACAGTCGGGAACGCCACGGTCGCCTCCCGCCCGAGCGGGTAGCGGTCGATGTAGAAGCTGTGCGGCTTGTGCTCGACGTCCTCGAGCCCGGCGAAGAAGGCCGCGTTGTACGTCGTGGTGACGACCTGCGACACGCCGCCACCGAGCTCCTCGGCGAAGACGCCGTTGCTGATGATGAAGCCCTTCACGAAACCGTTGGCCACTGTGCGCTCGCCCACCGTCTCGTTGAACGAGAAGGTCTCCCCAGGCGTCAGGACCGTGCCGTCCATCAGCTCGGCAGCCCTGCCCTGGTTGATGTTGCGGTACTCGGCATAGGGGTAGTAGGTGACGAAGTCGCTCACCCGCTCCTCGATCCCCAGCGCCCGGGCGTCTGACGTCGTGAAGTCGGCCTGGGCGGTCGAGGTGCCTGCCTCGGCTGTCCTCGCCTGTCCCGACTCGGTGAGGACCGAGAGGATCGCATCGGCGACCTCCTGCGGCTCTAGCACGACACCTGGCTTAGCCGGTATGACGACGGGGGACTTGCCTCGCAGCACGATTCTGGCGTCCTCGGGCCGGACGCTGGACTGGCGCGTGATCGCTGTCAGCCGTGGCGCGAGGACGTCGACGTCGATCGCCGGGACGAGCCTGCCGTCCTCCGGGGCCATGGTCAGCGCGGGCGCGTAGGTTTCCACCGGGATCCGGACAACGCGCCCCGGCAGCCGCAGCGACACCGGTGCGGAGACGGCGGGTTCGATCAACTGCTGGCGCGCGTCGTCCAGCTCGGCCGCGGTCACGCTCGGCTGCACATCGTCGACAGGCAGGTCGAGTGGCTCGGAGCTGGTGAGGTAGGCATCGTCAGCGGCAGCGACGGCGGCGTCCTCGTCGACGTCCACCCCCACCACCGGCTCGTCGACCTGGGGCTCGCCGCGCGCGCCGAACGTCACTGACAGCTCGGTCGGTTCAGACTCCACCTGCGCGGAGATGTCCTCGACCGCGGATCGCAGCTGAGCGGCGTTGACAGTGACGACCGGCTCGACCTCCTCGGCGGAGCCGAAGAGCAGGTCGACCATGCGGACGGGGTTCCATGAGCGGCCCCCGCCGGCCTCGCGCAGTGTCTCGTCGACGTCGATGCTTAGGCCGGACGACTCCGGTTTCAGCGGATAGGCCTGACCCTCGTGGGAGAACCACACCGGCGTAGCGGCGTCGTCGACCAGCCCGGACTCCAGTCGGTCGCGGGCGGTCTCGGTCCGCAGGCCGCCGATCTCGATCCCCGCCACCGTGGTCCCGCTGGGGACTCGGTTGCCGGTCATGAGCCAGCCGGCGACATACAGGCCGGCCAGGACCACGACGACAATGCCAAGGGTCCACCACAGCCACCACCGTCGCCGTCGGCCACGTCCAGTTGCTCCGCCCGAGGACGTACGACCGTTGTGCTGCTCGGACGTGTCGATGCTGTCTGTCACGGAACCCGCTTCCAGCCGGTCCCGGTGACCAGCGTCCATCATCGCGTCCCAGCGTAGTTGCACCCTCCCAGGTCGCTCGCCAGCGGACGGTCGCGCCACGGTCACCGACAGCGGAGCCACCGAGCCACCCCACCCGTCGCGCGGCCGGGTCGGTTGACACCATGGGGGTCGTGCGCGTGCTGATTGCTCCCGACTCGTTCGGCGACACACTGACGGCGGTCCAGGCAGCCGAGTCCATCGCGACCGGCTGGTGTAGGCGATCGCCCGGCGACGAGATCGAGATGGCACCGATGTCGGACGGCGGACCCGGTTTCGTCGGCGTGTTGCACGCCTCGTTGGGTGGCGAGCTGTTGTCGGTCTCCGTCACCGACCTGTACGGCGAGGAGACGCCGACGGCCGTCCTCATGGTCGAGGGCACCGCCTACGTCGAGTCGGCTCAGGCGTGTGGCCTGCACCTGTCCGAACGGCGAGACCCTGAGCGTGCGACGTCGTACGGTGTCGGGCAGATGGTCGATGCAGCCGTGGACGAGGGTGCCCGGCGCGTCGTCGTCGGGCTCGGCGGATCCGGCACGAACGACGGTGGAGCTGGCCTGCTCGCCGCTCTCGGAGCCGTCGCGGAGCCGCGAGAGGCGCTCCGCGGTGGCCCACACGCGCTCGAGCAGCTGAGCGCCGTGGCGTTGGCTCCCGCTCAGCAGCGCACCACCGGCGTCGAGCTGGTGGTCGCCTCCGACGTCGACAACCCGCTGCTCGGCCTGCGCGGCGCGACCAACGTCTACGGTCCCCAGAAGGGGGTCGTCGAGGACCGCAAGCATCAAGTCGACGACCAGCTGGAGCGCCTCGCCGAGCTCGTCGACCGCCGCCTCGCCGACCGGCCCGGGGCGGGAGCGGCCGGTGGACTAGGGTTCGCGCTGCTGGCCCTGGGCGCCACGCGGGTCGGGGGAGTCGGGGTGGTGGCCGACGCGGTCGGGCTCGCTGCCAGGGCTGCCGCCAGCGACATCGTGGTGACGGGAGAGGGGGCGTTCGACTTCTCGTCGCGGTCGGGGAAGGTGCCGTACGGCGTGGCACGGATCGCGGCGGAGGCCATCAGGCCCTGCATCGCGCTGGCGGGGCAGGTGCTGGTCGGGTCCCGGGAGATGCGCGCGCTGGGGATCGAGTCGGCGTACTCGATGGTCGAGCTCGTCGGGGAGGAAGCCTCGATGGCAGAGCCGGCGGAGAGCCTGGCCCTGCTTGCCGAGCGGGTCGCCCGCACCTGGTCACGCTGACGCCTGCGCAAAGATCCGAGCCTGAGGTGGGTCAGGGCTACCTGTGGGTCAGGGCTACCGCAAGCTCGGACGGTGGCGCGGCTACTGCCCGATGAGTGGGTTGCGCTAACGGTGAGCTTGGCTCATGTGGCAGCATGGGAACGACACACGGGTCGAGCCGGTTGACGTCGTACGAGCAGTCGACCAGATCCGGACGAGACGCCTCACCACGGCGTACCGACGAGACGTACGGAGCATGCACATGACCGTTCAGGACGAGACCACGACGGCGACCACGGAGTCCAGTGCGGCCCCGGCTGCCGACGGCGTCCTCTTGACCGACACTGCCGCGGGCAAGGTCAAGGCTCTGCTCGACCAGGAGGGGCGCGACGACCTGCAGCTGCGGGTGTCCGTGCAGCCGGGTGGATGCTCCGGACTGCGCTACCAGCTCTTCTTCGACGAGCGCAACCTCGACGGTGACACCGTGCACGACTTCGGGGGCGTGTCGGTCGTTGTCGACCGGATGAGCGTGCCCTACCTCCTCGGGGCCACCATCGACTTCGTCGACACCATCGAGAAGCAGGGCTTCACGATCGACAACCCGAACGCCGGCGGCTCCTGCGCCTGCGGCGACTCCTTCAACTGAGCCGTCGGAGCCCGTTCGACGTACGGCGTCCGGATCCCGGCAGCGCGCCGAGCGCAACGCGAACGCCCCGTCCCGCACGACTGCGGAACGGGGCGTTGTCGCGTCCGGAGGACACCTGGGCCCTCGGGGCGAGTGACGCCGGGTGGGTGGCGTCGAGGGGAGTCAACAGGGCTTAGGGGCTGCGGTCAATCCCCACTCGGCACTAGCGTGTGGTCGTGGACGTTAGTTCGTCGGGGGTCAGGCTGCCGGATTGAGCGGCTTGTGGGCGGCGAGCCGGTGGAGGTAGGCGTTGAGGTCTGCCTTGGTGTAGCGCCAACTGAAGGCCGTGTGCCGCCAGGTGTCGG